>JAEWDG010000083.1 GCA_023390215.1 Bacteroidota bacterium
TAACAATACTTCGTCGGTTCCCATTTCATTCGAATACACTTCGGCCACATAATCCTTCACATCTTCCATCTCATTCAACATATCGAATAACGCCGGGGGATACAGCGTTGTTCCTTTAAACTTGATCATCTGCTTTTTTCTTCCTACTACAGGAGACAATCTTGTTGTTATTCTTCCGCAGGAACATTTTTCTTCGTGATGAATGCACAGATCTCCGGTTTTGTACCTGAGGAGAGGCATGCCTTCCACGCCCAAAGTGGTAATTGTCACTTCACCGGCACTACCGGGTCGCACCGGCTGATCATTTTCGTCGAGCAACTCAAGAATGATTAATTCAGGTTGCATATGGCCACCCTGAAAAGCGGAACATTCGGTGAATGCTGTTTGCATTTCCGTTGAAGCGTAGGTAGAGTACAGTTCGATATTCCAGGCATCTTTAATTTTCTTCCCCAGCACATTCAATGAAAAATCAATATTGCGGATATTCTCTCCTATGCAAAGTGCTTTCTTTACACTTGTACGATTAAGATCGATGTTATGCTCCTTTGCAAAATCAATCAGTTTAACGATAAATGATGGCACCGCAATAATGGCAGTAGGCGATAATCGTTGTATGGTTTCCAATTGTAAGGAGGGCACACCCGGACCAAGCCTTATTATACCTGCTCCTATCTTTCGTAAGCCGCTGTAATAGGCCATCCCTGCCATAAACTGACGATCCAGCGTGAGCATGAGCTGAAAGATATCTGTGCTTTTTGCACCCATACATTCGAATGAATGGAATTCATTTTGCGCAAGCCGTGTCAGATCCGATTCGGTCAACGCAATGGTGACCGGGCTTCCGAGGGTGCCGGAAGTGGAACTGTATTCAATGATCTTATCCTTCGGCACACATAAAAAATCTTCGTTTTGCTTTTGAAGTTCTTCCTTGCCGATCGCTGGTATTTTTACAAGATCCGTTAACCGGCGAATAGATCCGGTGTCAATTTTATATTTCTTGAAATGCTTCTTATAAAATGGAGAATGCACGGAAATATAATCCAGGAGCTCAACCAATTTTCGTTCCTGCATTTGTTGAACCGCTTCCTGCGACTGCGTAGTAACATTTTCGGTTGTCATCATCTTTTTTCAATAATTACAAAAGCCAAAGCAAATTCTTTCACATGAGATAAAGACACATGAACCAGGAAAGGCTGAAGCTTCTCAAGATTTTTAAATGTACCACCAAGGAAACTCATCAATGGTACCCCCCGCTCATCAGCGAGGGTTTGAATCTCATTGAAGGCTGTTCCTGATACCCACCCTGTTTTCAACGCTTTCAGAAATGCCTCTTTCGCTGCAAATCGCGCGGCATAATGTTCAAACCGGTTTGTCATGCGTTCGCAGTATGCGATCTCTTCCGGCGAAAAAACATAATCCCGGAATTCAACCTGGCGCTGAATTTTCCCGGCGATCCTTTCCACTTCGATTATATCTGTACCGGTACCAATGATCATTTCGATTCAGCTTTTATTTTTTCTATCTGTTTGTGCACATGCTTTTCCTCGGGTTTGGTTGCGATCTCTTTGGTTAGCGCTATCTGGTAATAGATCAATGCCTTTTTTTCATCGTGTTGTTTATAGGCATAATCCCCCGCCAGTATATAGGCGTTATAAAAATCCGGATTATTCATCACGAGACTATCGGTATTAATTTCTTTTCCATCCATCAGCATTTGCTTATACATCCTGAATTTTTCAAATTGTTTGAACGTATCGGTTTGCATAAACGGATCTGCCTGCACGGTAAGCGCTGAGTCAATTAGCTCCCTGTCTTCTGATAATCCATTCAATGAAAATATTTTGTTTAGGTCATAAGCCACATAAGCGCCAAGTTGCCAGGGGGCAGTGGATACCCAAACCAATCTTTTTTCAGGTTCAAACACAATGGAATGATGTGCTATCAGCTGATTGATCGCTTTTTCATTTCCTTCACCGATATCTGCACCATGCAAACCCTTGCGATCACGTAATATGGCCACCGTTGCCGGAACGGTATTTTTCTTTGTCGAATCGAGCAACTCCAGTAAACGCTGATAGCGATAGGTAGAAGCACTTTCGCGCATTTGCTGCATGTTCTTTTTTGAACCTTTCAATAAATTTCCCTGGAAATGATTTGCGCAAACGATCTCTTCTTTCCCCGGATCATAAACATCCAGCTGATCAGGCGTTTTTTCAATGATCACTGCTTTATGATCCGCTGCCGATGCAACAAGAAAAGATTCCGATACAAACATTTTTCGCTTCTTCGCGATCGCGATTGCCTCATTTATGTTCTTAGCATACTGAAGGATCTCACGGGTAACTAATGAGACGGGGGTTGCCGAACCTGTGGGTATATCTGATTTAGCCGCATTGATCGTAACAGCAAGCCCCTGGTCATTCATACCTGAAACCGCGCCGATAAATCCGCCCCAGGTCACGACCATAAACTTATGTCCCTGCTGCGGTTTAAAGAACGCAACGATTTTATCTTCAGAGAATTTGTCTCCCACCCAGAAATCAAAATTCCTTCCAATGATCATGGTGCTATCCGCAGATCTGCTTCCCCAGGTACCAAAAGAAGTACAGCCTACCAGTGCGAGGTTTTGAACAGCATGTCCGATATCGTGCGCCGCGTGGTAATTCAAAATGCGCTGGTAATTTGACCCAAGGTATTTAAATGCATCACTCGCTGACTCAGAAATGCCATAGATCTCCTCTTTATATTCTTCTGTAACATTTTTATCGAGGTTGCGATTAAAGAAGCCGATCATATCTTTCAATAATCCACGACTAAAACTCGAGGGGATCATTTTGAAAATCTGCTCGGCGAAATGTTCTTCCTGGCGCACAACCAGTTCTTTAGTAAGCTTGCCGTTTATTACTCCTCTTGTAAATGGCTCTCCCTCCACATATAATTCGAATAAACCACTCCTGCTGTGGCGGAACCAGTTTTTCCCGATCGTATAAAATCCATTGCCATGATCCATCCTTTGTAAAGCAAGAGCCGAACTGTCGGCGATTTTGGGAGGACTTACCCTTGAAACGATTTTCACGTATCCCCAAAAACAAAGTATCAGGAATATCAGGATCCCTATGATACAAAGAAAAACTTTTAATATTTTTTTCAGGCTACGCATTTCTGATTTTTGTTACGATCTCTTCGCTTTCCAAAATACTGATGCAGGTAACGAGCCCGCTCATAACAGTACCTAACACGCCATGCAGATTTAAGTTTTGCCCGGTTAGATAAAGATTTGGAATTTTTGTTTTGGGTGAAATAAAAGTCTTCATCGGGTTAGATGCATCCTTGACGATCCCATACATGGAGCCATCAGCCGAACCAATATAATCACGATAGGTTAAAGGTGTGGATGTGTAATAACTATGGATATGCTTTCTTAGGCCGGGAAATTTTTCTTCTGCAAGATCTAATAATTTTTCCGCCTTTCTGACTTTAAATGCCTCATAATCTTTGCCACGCTCGTTTTCATCTGAAGTGGTGTTAAAACTATCCGCCCATTGCTTCACCTCATCATACCGCATGTATGCAAGGATCGTCATGGATTCGGCGAATTCCTGCGAACGTGAGGAAGCTGAGAAGAAAACGCAATAGCTTAAGGGCCAGTTTTCTTCGTTATGCAAAGAAAGATCCCAGATTTGGTTCTTACGTTGGTAATAATAATTGTGTTTACAGTAAGGGTAACTGTTTTTCTCAAACACAATATTCACCTGAAAGCCGCCTATACCGTTTTCCAGGGATTCTAAACGTTGTCTGTACGAATTGCGGATCATATCCGTGGCCGTCATCTTCATCGTTATGGCAGGATGTACATTGGAAATTATTTTTTTCGCGTGAATGATCTCGCCATTTCCCAGTTTCACCCCGGTTGCCAGGCCATTTTCCACCAGTATCTGCTCCACTTTGATATTTCTCCTTATATCCCCTCCATGCTCGCGGATATTCTTTCCAATCAACCGCGCTATTACAGAACCGCCATCAATACATTTCCAGGAACTTTGAATATAACTGTTCAGCACCATGGCGTGCACATAAAAAGGTGTTTGATCACCCTGCAATACATACAGCATGCTGTTGCCTGCAAGAACGGCTCTTAGCTTTTCATTTTTTGTTATGGATTCAATAAATGGCTTTACAGCAAGCTCAAGTACGGAAGACTTTTCTGAGAAACTGCCATCAGGCCGGAGATTATATAAGGGAAATTTATCACAGACTTCCCTGATCTTATTTACATATAATCTTATTCCCGCTTCTTCTTCCGGAAAATCTTTCACGAGTTGTTTTACAAAATTTTCATACCCCTGCGCGAAAACATATTCTTTGGGATCATCTTCAATCATGATGCGGTCGAAACAATCTTCCTCCATTTTCTGCAGCTTCATCTTGTCGAGGATACCGAGATATTTAAAAACCTGGTAAAGATTTTGACCTTCGCCAAGCCCGCCAATATAATGC
>JAEWDG010000162.1 GCA_023390215.1 Bacteroidota bacterium
GAATAGCAGCACTTCTTAAAATGATGTTCTGTAAAGTAGCAGATCCATAATATTCAAGACGCGCTTTTATTCCAAACCTCGACAACAGAGGTGCTGTTAGTAATCCGCTTCTTGTAGTTGCACCCACTAATGTAAACGGATTAAGGTTGATCTGTACACTTCTGGCACTGGGCCCGGAATCGATCATGATATCAATCCGGTAGTCTTCCATAGCAGCGTAGAGATATTCCTCAACAACGGTACTCAACCTGTGAATCTCATCAATGAATAATACATCATTCGATTCCAGATTCGTTAACAGTCCTGCAAGATCACTTGGCTTTTCAATAACCGGTCCGGATGTTTCCTTGATCGCCACCCCCATCTCATTCGCCACAATTCTCGACAAAGTTGTTTTACCTAAACCGGGAGGTCCATGAAACAAAATATGATCGAGGGCCTCACCCCGCATTTTTGCTGCCTGGATAAAGACACTCAGGTTTTCGATCAATTGCTGCTGGCCGGTGAAATCGGCGATCTGGGCAGGGCGTATGCTGTTTTCAAATGCGGCATCCGCCGACGTAGCCCTTGTTGGATCAAGATTTGAATTTTGCATAGTGCGCTGTAAAACTAAATCTTTTTGCCAAAAAATTTAGGAATTTAAATCGCCTCCGTAAAATAGTCCGCACCACCTTCCAACGCCATTTTTTCGCCTTTGATACAAAGCTGCTTTTTTTCCGATAGATTGCCGGATAGATTTGTATCAATGCTGAAGAACATTTCAAATTACTGGTGGTGTCAGATCATTGGGTGGTCGGTGAATATCGGCATCAGTATATTTTTTGTAAATACTTTTGGGAAAGCTACCGCAGCCTATTACGAAAGCCTTTTAGCTACCTGCCTTTTCGGGGTGCTTTGCACACACCTGATGCGGATGAATATTCATCGGTTAAAAGTGCTCGAAAAGCCTTTTAAGTACCAGATATTTTATTTGCTGATCCTCACCATCATCTATTCAATTTTATTCGGAACCATTTCTGAAACCTTCGATTTTCTTATCGGTTACAATCCGGAAAGGCTGGAGAAATTCTCCCGCAGTGAACGGATATTCCTGGGAAGTTTCAATGCCATGTGGCTTATACTGGTTTGGAACATGATCTATTTTATCTATCATTATGTGGAGAGTAACCGTCGCCAGCAACTGGATACTTTCCGTTTGGAATCAATGGTGAAGTCTCTTGAATTACAAACCATCAAATCGCACATCAATCCGCATTTTATTTTTAACGCATTAAACAGCATTCGTGCCCTGGTTGATGAAAATCCGGAAAGGGCCCGCACCGCGATCACGGAACTCAGTAACATCCTGCGCAGCAGCATGCAAACCGAAAAACTGGAAACCGTGCCCCTGGAAAGGGAACTTAATATCGTAAAAGATTATCTCGCGCTGGAACACATGAGATTCGAGGAGAGACTGAACATCAAACTGGATGTGGACGATCGTACGCTCCAGTACCCGGTTCCGCCCATGATGTTACAAACCCTGGTTGAAAATGCCATCAAGCACGGCATCAGCAAACAGATTTCCGGCGGTGAAATTGAGATCAGTTCCAAAATCCATGATCGCGAACACCAGATCATCGTACGCAATTCAGGAAAATTAAACGGATATGATCCTGCAACGGAACAAGGTTTCGGGATCAGAAGCACGCACGACAGACTGGCCTTACTTTACCAGGGTAAAGCCAGGTTCGACATAAAAGAGATAGAGAACGGAATTGTTGAATCGCGTATCTCTATGCCCCTGTTAACTTTTTAACATTTAAAATTACCAACATGCCCAAAGCATTGATCATCGACGACGAAAGGCTTGCACGCAATGAACTTAAAAAATTATTACAGGAATTTCCGTCAATTGAAGTAATCGGTGAAGCTGCCAACGCCAATGAAGGTTTGGAAAAGATCGAAAGTCTTAATCCGGATTTGATTTTTCTCGATATTCAAATGCCGGGTAAGACTGGATTTGACCTGCTTACGGAGTTGGAGAAAGCGCCCAAAGTGATCTTCACCACTGCTTACGATGAATTTGCACTCAAAGCTTTTGAAGTGAATGCACTGGACTATCTTATGAAGCCGGTAGAACCGAAACGATTAGCCGATGCATTACTGAAACTTCAGCAGGCAGAGGAAAAAGAACAAGCCGCACTTGCCAGCCTCAATCGCACCATGCTCAGTGAAAACGATCAGGTATTTGTAAAAGACGGGGAGCGTTGCTGGTTTGTGAAACTTGCGGAAGTGAGGTTATTCGAAAGCGTTGGGAATTATGCGAAAGTATTTTTTGGCAACAACAAACCACTTATCCTTAAATCTCTGAATGCACTCGAAGACAGGCTGGATGAGCGGATCTTCTTTCGTGCCAACAGAAAGCATATCGTAAACCTTCGTATGATCGATAAAGTGGAACCGTATTTTAATGGAGGTCTGCTGCTGGATCTGCGGGGAGGTGAAAAAATCGAAGTGAGCCGCAGGCAGGCAGTTAAGTTTAAGGAAATGATGAGCCTTTAATTACCCCGTTTTAACGGTGGCGCCATGAATGGCCGCAGCCATTTCCCTGATCAGTGCGGGATCTTTTTCGATTGCGTTTCCGATCACGATCACATCGGCCCCGGCTTTGCAGTTCATATATGCCTTTTCCGGATCGGTAATCCCACCCCCGACGATAAGAGGAACACTGATACAGGACGCGACTTTTGCGATCATGGACTCAGTTATCGGTTTCCGGGCACCGCTTCCGGCATCCATATAGATCAGCTTCATGCCCAGCATCTCTCCCGCCATAGCTGTACACATGGCTATTTCATTTTTGTCTGAAGGAATCGGGCTGGCATTGCTGATATAAGAAACGGTGGTAGGCGCACCTCCATCAATTACCATATATCCCGTAGGCATGATCTCCAGGCCAGATTTACGTACCACCGGAGCAGATATAACATGCTGCCCAATCAATAGTTCCGGGTTTCTTCCGCTGATCAGTGAGAGATATAACAGTGCATCAGCATACCTGCTGACCTGTGAAGGACTGCCGGGAAACAATACCACAGGAATATCACATTTTGACTTCACCTGCTGAACAGCTTCATCCAGAAAATGAGAAACTACCAGGCTGCCTCCGATGAACAGGTAATCTACTTTTGCGTCAACAGCCTGAACTATTAACCGGTCAAGGCTTCCTGGATCGACTTTATCAGGGTCGATAAGCACCGCAAAAGATTTCTTCTGCTGACGCTTACGCTCTGATAATGAATGATAAATTTCCTGAGCCATGTTACCGGATGGTTTGATGCAAAAATGTGTTTTTTTTCCCTTCTACCGAAATATTAACCATACTAAAGCGCTCATTTACTCCGAATTAGCCCTATTTCTTGGTAATTTTGACCTATGCCCGACATAACTGCGGAAATACGTTTCAAAACGGCCAGAAGCGGGGGTAAAGGTGGCCAGCATGTAAACAAGGTGGAGACGATGGTTGAGGGTTACTGGCACGTACTGAGCAGCCGACTTTTTACCAACGAAGAAAAGCAGCGCATAGCGGAAAAACTGGAATCCAAAATAAATTCCGAAGGTGAATTGCAGATGAGAAGTTCCGAAGTCCGGACGCAGTTGGGTAACAAGGAAATTGTTATTAAAAAAATGAACGAGGCTGTTGCCCGATCGCTCATCCAGCGAAAAAAAAGAAAAGCAACCAAACCAACCGCTGCAGCGGTAGCTTCCAGGCTGTCATTAAAAAAACATAAATCTGAAATCAAAACAGGCAGGAAAAAAATAAGCGGAGATGAGTAAACTGAAGTTTCTTTTGTGGGCTGCTTTCCTGTTAACAGGATCGAATGTTTTTAGCCAGGCTGAAGGCAAACTCAGAATTCGCTTTTTGCAGGAAGCCAATGGGAAGCCAATCACGCTGCGCGATTCGTCCTATACTACTGCTTTCGATGAAAACTACCGGATTTCTAAACTCAAATATTATGCAGGGCAGTGGCAGGCGGGGAAAAATAAGATTGACCAATATATGCT
>JAEWDG010000190.1 GCA_023390215.1 Bacteroidota bacterium
ATTCATGCCCGATTTATCATCGTGGAGGCGGTTAAGCAAATACCTAATAATGATCATAAATGGGTATCCATCAAAGCATTAGATAGGATGGCTTTTCCGGTTATAGTTAACCGCTGGCTCCAAACCGATCCTTTCGTTTCCGCCCTGTAAAATGCGCAGTATGAAGCGAAAATTGCTATCTTTAAACTTGTTGCGCATCAATCCTTTGCGGCATAATTTCTAAAATCATTCGTATGCGGGGTGTAAACCGGGTCATGCTTATCGGAAATCTGGGTAAAGACCCGGATATGCAGTTTCTGGAAGGAAACATTGCGGTGGCTAAATTTTCTTTGGCTACAACAGAAACGTATAAGGACCGGAGCGGTAAACTGATTTCCCAAACAGAATGGCATACAGTGGTTTTATGGAGAGGATTGGCAGAACTTGCGCAAAAATATCTTCACCGCGGAAGCCTTGTATATATTGAAGGCCGGTTAAAAACCAGAAGTTGGGAAGATAAAGAAGGAAATAAGAAATTTGCCACGGAAATAATCGGAGACAACCTGATCATGCTTGATAAAAGAACCGATGGCACAGTTCCGAATTCCGGCTACGATTACCAGGGACCTGAAAGCCTGCCGGATGTTGGTAACGATGAAAGACTACCTTTTTAACACTGACCACGTGCAGTGATTTTCTAACAAAATAATTCGCTTTGGATTATCATTCGGTAACCTCTTTTTCGCTTCTTATCATTACGCCCGGGCTCACAACAGTCCTGATTTTTACCAGTCTGATCTTATTGATTATCTCTTTCCTGATGTCAGGAAGTGAAGTGGCGTTTTTTTCTTTGTCGACCAAAGACATCAATGTTCTGAAAACCCGCCAGCAGCCTTCTTTCAGAAGAGTGGTGAACCTGATGGAGCGTCCCAAAACGCTTCTTGCTTCCATGCAGATCACCAACGCGTTGGTCAACCTGGGGTTAATTATCTGCGTGAATACGCTGGTAGATGAGTTGCTGATAAACCAGCATTCAGGGTTTTGGATAAGGTTTACGATAAAGTTCGGATCACTGATTTTTTTGATCGTCTTGCTGGCGGAAGTGCTTCCCAAAGTATGGGCAACCCATCATAAAATACGTTTTGCCGCGGCCTCTTCATTGACGGTTGAAATTTTCAACAGCCTGTTTTATACACTCAGTAAACGCATGGTGCGTTTTTCGGAGAGAATAGAAAAGAAAAAACAATCGGATAGCTCCGGCTATACGGATAATGATAACCTCGACCTTGCCATTGATCTGCTGCCGGAGCATGAAGCATCTGTTGAAGAAAAGCTGATCTTAAAAGGGATCAGAAAATTCGGCGACACGATGGTGAAGCAGGTGATGCGCACCAGGCTGGACGTGAGTGGTATAGAGTTGCAAACCAGTTTTTCTGAGTTGCTGAAAAAAGTGGAAGAACTGCATTACTCAAGGCTTCCGGTTTACCGAAGTAACCTCGACGATATCGCCGGCATGCTGCACACCAAAGATCTGCTTGCGCATTTTAATGAAGCACCTGATTTCAACTGGCATGACCTGATCCGTTTGCCACATTTTGTGCATGAGCAAAAACTTATCGAAGACCTGCTCCAGGAATTCCGTACCAGGCGTATCCATTTCGCGATCGTGGTAGATGAGTTTGGTGGAACATCCGGGATCATCACACTGGAAGATATCATGGAAGAGATCATCGGTGAGATCAAAGATGAATTTGATGATGAAGAAAGTGCTAATAAAAAAATAGATGATCATAACTATATTTTCGAGGGAAAGACAATGATCAACGATGTTTGTAAAGCAATGGGAATTGGTGTAGATAGTTTCGATGAGATCAGGGGCGACAGCGATTCACTCGCGGGACTGGTACTTGAAATTGCCGGTGAATTTCCTGAAGTAAACAGTACACTTGTTCACGGAGCATATACCTTTGTTCCGCTGGAAATAAACAAGAACCGGATCGATAAAGTGAAACTAACGATTGAAAAACCTGTTAATGCCTCCAAAAAATAGAACCGTTCTTCTTCGGATGTTGGCCGGATGTTTTGCGCTTATGATCATTCTTTCATGTAATTCTACCTATACATCCAGGCCCAGGGGATATTTTCAAATTGATTTTCCCGAGCGCGGGTATAAGACCTTCGATAAAGAGGGGTTCCCTTATAGTTTCGAATATCCAAATTATGCAGAGATTGTACAGGACAGCACTTATTTCGACAGCACGCCGGAGAACCCCTGGTGGGTAAATATTAATTTTCCTGAATTCAACGCGAAGATCTTTCTCAGCTACAAAATGGTTGGAGGTAAAGCGCCCTATAAAGTAAAATCTGCTGATGGAAACTATCACGATTCGCTGGGCGTTAACCAATTCGATTTGATGGTAAACGATGCTTTTAACCTCACCAACAAAAACCAGGTAATGAGTAAATCCATCCGGGACAGTCTTTTCCATACCAGCAATGGAATAACCGGCGTATTTTTTCGTGTAGGTGGCAATGCAGCGACTTCGAAACAATTCTTTGTAAGCGACACGGTGAGGAATTTTCTTCGTGGTGCCTTATATTTTGATGCAACGCCAAATTACGACTCGCTTAAACCTGTACAGGACTTTCTACAGGCCGATATCGATCATCTCATCAATAGTTTTCGCTGGAAATAGATTGCCGGAATTTCCCTCCATCTAAAGGATTAACTTTGCGCCATGATCGCCATAGAAAATGCGCTATTATCTGACAGTGTGCTCACTGAGCAGTTTCTCTGTGATCTTACTAAAT
>JAEWDG010000210.1 GCA_023390215.1 Bacteroidota bacterium
GATTACACCTTACAGTTACTCGATACAAAGAAGATCCGGGCAGAAGAAACCAAATGGCAGGTCATTAACATTGTGGCACCCATCTTGGTGATAATATTGTTCGCTATCATCTTTCAATTCATACGCAGAAAAAAATACCAGGTTAAACCTCAAGGCTTATAATGAACACTACCCAACTTATCTATTTGGTTTTTGGTATCGTACTCGTCCTTGCGCTGGTGTTTGACCTGGGACTACTGAGCAGAAAGAATCATAAAGTAACGCTGAAGGCAGCTTTGATTCAAACTATTTTCTGGGTCATGCTTTCCATCGCTTTCTTCGGTTTTATCTGGTATGAAAAAGGTAAAACAGACGCGATCTCGTATATATCTGCATATTTGCTTGAATGGTCGCTATCGGTCGACAATATTTTCGTGTTCATCCTGATCTTTAATTTTTTCAAAGTTGAAGAGATCCATTATTCAAGGGTATTGTTATTGGGTATTCTGATGGCTATTTTGTTCAGGATAGCTTTCATAACTGTGGGTTCAGAACTGGTAGCGAGATTTAGCTGGATCATGTACATATTCGGCGGATTTCTTTTATACACAGGATTCAAGATGCTTACTGCCAGAGATGATGAAGAATTCGATCCGGGAGAAAGCTGGGCATTCAGGATGATGAAAAAATATCTGCGCACCACGCCGGAACCACATGATGGAAAATTATTTCAGCGCGTTAATGGAAAACTTTATGCTACCACACTCGCGATGGTAGTGATCATGCTGGGATTAATTGATATCGTGTTCGCAGTGGATTCTATTCCTGCTGTTTTCTCAATTATTCCGGATCCTTCGAAACGTTTATTGATCTATTCATCGAACATATTCGCCGTATTGGGCCTGCGAAGCCTTTTCTTTCTCTTACACGGCGCGGCCTCCCGGTTTAATTACCTGCAGCATGGCGTTGCGATCGTGCTGATCTTTATCGGCGCTAAAATGCTGGTAGAACACTGGATCGAGGTGCCCATCTGGGCTTCACTCATGATGATTGTGGTTTGCATTGGTGGTTCCATCCTTTATTCTATATTTAAGATGGAGGAGGAGCAGGGCTCTGAAGCATCAAATACATAACATGCAGGCAAAGGCATTTTCCCAAATTTCTGAATTGTTGTCATCAACGCCGCTGCAAATGCCCGCCCCGGAGCAGCCGGTAGATTATTTGGTTACCGATAGCCGGCGGATCTCCAATCCATCAAGAAGTATTTTTTTTGCGATAGATGGTGAATCGCGCAGCGCTGATGGTTTTGTCATCGATGCATGGCAGAAAGGAATCCGTTCTTTTATTGTAAAACAGAATATCTCTCCACAGATCCTGTCCGGTTTGCCGGACAGTAATATCATTTTGGTTCCTGATGTACTGGCTTCACTGCAGAGAATTGCAGCGGATCACCGCGCACATTTCCATTATCCTGTGATCGGAATTACAGGAAGTAATGGAAAAACGATAGTAAAAGAATGGTTGTTCCAGTTGCTGGGCGAACAGTTTCATATTGTGCGTAGCCCGAAAAGTTATAATTCGCAGATCGGAGTGCCGTTGAGTGTGTGGAAGATGAACGAAGGCTATGGCCTGGCCATCTTTGAAGCAGGTATTTCAAAGAAAGGAGAAATGCTGCGCCTGGAAAAAATTGTTAAACCGGATCTTGGTGTGCTGACTTTTATGGGGGAGGCGCATGCGGAAGGGTTTACTGACTTTCGCGAAAAACTGAGGGAAAAACTGGATTTATTCAGGCATGCCCAAGCCCTGGTGTATTGCGAAGATGACGAAAGAGTAAGAACCGAAGTTGAGTTGTTCAAACAAAATGAACATCCGGATTTGCGGCTATTGGGATGGAGCCGGCAGCATGAGGCTTTTGTAAGTATTCATGAAATAAAAGAAACAGACGAAGGAAGTTTTATTATCGGGCATACGGAAAAAGGAAAGATCGATCTGTTTCTTCCGTTTACGGATGCTGCATCGGTATATAATGCCATCACAGCGTTCACTGTTTGCCTCTATTTCGATATTTCTCTCGTAAAACTGGCAGCTTTTTTCGGAAGGTTGCAACGTGTGGAAATGCGTTTGGAACTGCTTGCAGGGATCAACAACTGTTCGGTCATCAACGATAGTTACAGCGCGGATCTGAACTCCCTTGAGATCGCGCTCGATTTTTTAGATCATCAGCACCAACATCAGAATAAAACGGTGATCCTGAGCGACCTTCTTCAATCGGGTCTTTCCAGCGAAGACCTTTATAAAAAAATCGCAGCGTTGATCAATACAGGAAAAATTCACCGGTTTATTGGAATAGGTTCTGCCATATCTTCTTTTAAACGCCTTTTTGCGGGAATCAGCGAACTGCATTTTTATGATCATACAAATGCTTTTTTGCACGCGATTCCTGCCCTTGGCTTCCGTAACGAAACCATCTTGTTAAAAGGTGCGCGGGTTTTTGAGTTTGAAAAGGTCAGCAGGGCCTTACAGCAACGTATACACGAAACCGTTCTTGAGATCAACCTAAACGCGATCAGGGAGAATATAAAAATATACAAGTCATTTTTGTCGCCCGGCGTTAAGCTCATGGCAATGGTGAAAGCCTTTAGTTATGGCAGCGGAAGCTTTGAGATCGCAAACCTGTTGCAGCATGAAGGAATAGATTATCTCGCTGTGGCATATGCCGATGAAGGTGTGGAATTGAGAAAAGCAGGCATACGTCTGCCCATTATGATCATGAATACAGAGCACGGCAGTTTTGAAAACGTGCTGGATTATAATCTTGAGCCTGAAATATATTCTTTCTCCATTCTGGAGGCTTTCCATAATGTTCTTCTGAGTAAAAATATCAGTTCTTATCCCGTACATATAAAGATCGATACCGGAATGCACCGCCTGGGATTTCTGGAAGATGATGCGGAACGGTTAACCACATGGTTTGAACACAACAAGACCATGAAGATCGTTTCTGTATTTTCCCATCTTGCTGCAAGCGACGATCCGAAACATGATAGGTTCACCTATATTCAGTTGGAGAGACTGAATTCATTTTCAACGCTGCTGGAGAATAAGCTGGGTTACCATTTCATTAAACATATCGGCAATTCATCGGCTATTCACCGGCATAAGGATATGCAGCTTGATATGGTGCGGCTTGGAATAGGAATGTATGGTGTTGATCCGTTGCTGAACCTGAGAAATGTAACGACGTTGAAAACAACGGTTTCGCAGGTTAAAAAAGTTGCGAAAGGAGAATCGGTTGGTTATGGACGAAATGCGATGTTAACCCGGGATTCGGAGATCGCCGTGGTAAGGATTGGTTATGCGGATGGATATCCCAGGGTTTTGGGAAATGGAAAAGCATTTATGGACATTGGTGGCATGCGATATCCGGTGATCGGAAACGTTTGTATGGACATGCTCATGCTTGATGTTACCGGAGGAAATGTACAGGAAGAGGATGAAGTGATCGTTTTTGGTGAACCCCTTCCGGTTTGGGAACTGGCTGAATGGGCCGGCACTATTTCTTACGAGATCCTCACCAATATCTCACAGCGGGTGAAAAGAGTCTACTATGAAGAGTAAACGCCCGGCTGGCACTCAATCTTTATCTTTGCCTGATTCTGAGCTGAGTTAAAATCAATCGATGAAATCAAAACATGTTGCTTTACTGATATTCTTAATTGTGGCAATCGATCAGGCGCTGAAGATCTATATTAAAACATCATTCCATCTTAATTCTTCACGCCCGGTGTTGGGCAACTGGTTTCAACTCTACTTTGTGGAGAATCCCGGGATGGCTTATGGATGGAAGTTCGGAGGGAACTGGGGAAAAATGGCGCTTACAATTTTCCGGCTGGTAGCTGTGATCTTTGGTACCTGGTACCTGGGGTATATCATCAGGAAGAATTATAAAAATGGATTTATTATTTGTGCTTCTCTGGTCTATGCCGGCGCCCTGGGTAACCTCATAGATTCCTGTTTTTACGGTTTAATTTTTGATAAAGGGATGACCTTTGATCCCATGATCGGTGAGTATATAGGATATGGTGGACTGGCAACATTCAGTACGCCTGGATATGCCGGATTTCTGCACGGCAATGTTGTGGATATGTTGTACTTCCCGATCATTAAAGGACATTTC
>JAEWDG010000248.1 GCA_023390215.1 Bacteroidota bacterium
GGTATTATCCCTGTCAGAGGACACGGTTATTCATTTAAAATCACATAAGAAGACAGCAATTACAAAGGCGGTTAATCAGGCTAAGGGTAACATCATTGTTAGCACGGATGCTGATTGTACGATGGAAGCGGATTGGCTAGAAACGATAGACCAGCGATTTTCTACCCAACCACGGCTGATGGCTATAGCGGGTCCGGTGAAATTAATTTCACCGGATGAGAATTTATTTACGGTTTTTCAGAGCCTGGATTTTGCCATGTATCAGGGAATCACCGCAGCGGGTATAAATACAGGTTGGCATCATCTTGCAAACGGCGCGAACCTGGCGTACCGAAAATCTGCTTTTGAAGCGGTGAATGGATTTAGTGGACATGAACATTTACCTACCGGTGATGACATGTTATTGGTACAGAAGATCAGGACCAGGTTCCCCGGCTCTGTCCAATATCTCAAGGAGAATAAAGCGGTTGTGAGCACGCTCCCCTGCCCTGATCTAAAAAGTTTTATCCATCAGCGTATTCGGTGGGCGAGTAAGTCGGCAGAATATACTGAAAAGAAGATACTGCCTGTAATGGTGCTGGTTTTTCTGGTAAATCTGACGATGTTGCTTCTGGGCGTTTTATCGATCTTTAACAGTAGCTCCGAAATCTGGGGCCTGACCATTTTACAACAGCTCGGGCTGCTGTTTTCAATAAAGATTTTATCGGAACTCATATTAATAATACACGTATTAAAATTTTTCAAACAGGAAAAGCTTTTATGGTTCTTTATCCTGCTTCAACCCTTTCACATATGCTATACCGTTAGCATGGCTTTTTTGGGATTGAAGGGAAGCTATGAGTGGAAAGGCAGGCAAATCCGAAAATCTGATCAGAAAAAATGAGAGCGCGCAAGCAAAGTACCTGGAAAAGATTCCGAAAGAATCCAACAGCTATGGCCGGGGCTGCTGTTTTGCTTTTGTTCTTTATTATCGCATTATCAGGATATGGCATCACTCCGGATCAAACCCGCAACGCAGACCTGCAGGCCGTGGAAATTCAGGGGATGCCACCCGGCTTCAGGCAAAACTTTCTTCGCATAGAAACGAATACTGCACCCCAGCCCTGGTACTGGCCGGTGACAGGAAAGCGGCCCACTTATCAGTTGATTCCGGTCAAAATTTATAGGATCACCACGGATTCGGTCATATTCCGTCAATATGTTGATACGGACACTTTCGCGCTTAAATCTATAATAAAAGAACCGGGGAAAAAGATTGATGCCCTCCGTAAAACGTTCTGGCTCGGTACGGATGGTTTCGGAAGAGACATGTTAAGCCGGTTGATGATCGGGACGAGGGCGAGTATGGCTGTCGGATTTATTTCAGTGTTCATTTCCTTACTTATCGGAATTATCCTGGGTGCGTTAGCCGGATACTATCGCGGACGCACAGACGCAGTTGTGATGTGGTTCATTAACATTACCTGGAGTATTCCCACCTTGTTGCTGGTATTCGCATTGACACTGGCACTCGGAAAAGGCTTCTGGCAGATCTTTGTCGCAGTTGGATTAACGATGTGGGTAAATGTGGCCAGGCTGGTTCGCGGGCAGGTGATGGCCGCCCGTGAGCTGGAATATGTGCAGGCTTCAAGAGTGCTTGGCTTCAGTGATTTCAGGATCTTATTCCGTCATATTTTACCCAATATCACCGGGCCCATTGCTGTAGTGGCTGCATCAAATTTCGCAACGGCGATCATAATAGAAGCCGGGCTGAGTTTTCTCGGTTTAGGTGTTCAACCACCCGTTCCGAGCTGGGGTTTGATGATCAAAGAAAACTACAATTTCATCATCACGCAAAGCCCTATGCTTGCATTGCTACCAGGGCTTGCCATCATGCTCATGGTACTTGCCGTTAACCTTGTTGGCAATGGCATAAGAGATGCCATGGACGTAAGATCATTGAACTGATCACCCCACAGGTGCAACGGGCACGTTCCTGTTAAATCCTTCTTCCAGCGATATGAATGTTTCCGTACGCTCTATCCCCTTTATTTTCTGCAATTCATCGTGTAATACAAAACGGAGTTGGGCAATGTCTTTACAGATCACTTCTATAAACATGCTGTAGTTTCCTGTTATATAATTCAGGCGAACGATCTGTGGAATGCTCATGAGCTCTTTCGCCACAACATCATACAATGAACTTTTTTCAAGATAAATACCTACGAATGCGGTGATGTCATACCCAAGCAGTTTAAGGTCGACGCTTAATTTGGTACCTTTAACAATATTAAACTCCTGAAGTTTCTTAATACGAACATGGATCGTACCACCGCTTACAAAGAGTTTTTTGCCCAGTTCAGCATAGGATATCTCGGCATCCTGCATCATGGCTTCAATAATCTGAAGGTCGAGTTTGTCAAGATTTAATTTAGCACTCATTTTCTCGTTTGTTTTTTTAAGCAATTCAATCGTTGATACAAATATTTGAATAATATCTATATTTTCAAAATAATAATTGAATTATTTTTAAGTTAAAGGCGTTTATTCTATGTTTGTATTCATAAGGCAATTGAGTTCTTTACACTGTGGGGTGATGAAATTTTTGGCAGACATGCCCCCTTGTCTCGGGGGTGGGGATCACAGGATAAACGCAGCATAGAGCCGCCGGTAGCAATACTGGCGACCAGGGTCGACCACTGAACTTTGTGCTATGGCTAACTGCCCCGTGAAGGTTCGAACCCTTCCCCTACAGCATTAACCTCTCCATCATGGGGAGGTTTTTCTTTTTTAGCCATTCGATTATTATCATCTTTGCAGGCCATGGGTCAAAAAAAACTGCTTCGTTTTAGCCAGATAAAATCTTTTCGAAATGTTCTTGAATATCCCGAAAATATGCGCGGGCAATGGAACCGGTTCTTCGGAAATCAACACCCGCTCACCCTGGAACTGGCCTGCGGACGAGGAGAATATACGGTTGGACTGGCAACCATGCACCCCGAAAATAATTATGTAGGTGTTGATGTAAAGGGAAACCGTATTTACCTCGGTGCGAAGAAAGCCCTGGATGAACAATTGAACAATGCGGCTTTTCTACGCACTCAAATTGAAATGATCGGAGAATATTTCGGAGATAATGAAGTTGACGAAATCTGGATCACATTTCCTGATCCTCAGTTAAGATGGTCGAAATCCAAACACCGGCTTACCCATCCCCGGTTCCTGAGGACGTATAAAAAATTCCTGAAACCCGGTGGTCTTATTCATTTAAAAACTGATTCTCCGGATCTTTTTCGTTTTACCCTAACCGTTATTGACCTGTTTCAGCTTGAACTGATCGACGGTAATGCTGATGTTTATGGAGGTGCACAAATTGCGCCCGAACTAAAAATCAAAACGCATTATGAAAAACTGGACATTGCAGGTTCGAATAAGATACACTATCTGTGCTTCCGCATAACGAAGGAACTTCCTGTGGAGCTTGATGAAACCTTAAGAAATATAACCAGGGATGTTGAACAGGCCATTGATTGAAAATGAGGATTACTATATAGGCGCCGATCAAAAACTTGTCTTCACGGCAAAATACCTCTCAGAGCGTGGTTATTGTTGCGGGAATGGGTGCCGGCATTGTCCTTATGAATATGAGGCTGTTCCCGAACCTGCGAGATCTTTATTATTAAAACAACGAAAACAAAATCGCCATGGTAAGGAAGCGTCAGAATAAATTACCCGCGAAAAATAAAACCACCGAACAACCCCAAGACCTACAAACGAGAACCTATAGCTTTTTCGGGGATGTCTATGATGTCGTGCGGCAGATTCCAAGGGGCAGGGTTACAACCTATGGTGCAATAGCAACTTATCTGGGAACTAAACTCAGCGCCCGCATGGTAGGCTGGGCTATGAACGCAGCACATCAGGCCAGGCCAAAAGTACCTGCACAGCGTGTGGTAAACAGAAATGGCATGCTCACCGGTAAACATCATTTTTCTACTCCAACCGAAATGGAAGACCTTCTCAGAAAAGAAAAAATTCTGGTAGAAAACGAAACCGTGGTTGACTTCAAAAATAAATTCTGGGATCCATCGAGAGAGTTGGCTATTTAAAGGTTCAAGAAGTTACAGAGGTTCAAGAAGTTCAACGTTCAGGGTTTAACGTTCAACGTATTTTTAACCGTCATCCGGGTTCAATGTTCAGGGTTTAACGTTCAACGTCTTTTTAACCGTCATCCCGGACCTGATCCGGGCTCTGCTCATTAGGGTTCATGAGGGTCAGGAAGTTCAAGGTTTATGGATTTGAATTTTGACTTTTGATTTGATTATTGATAATAAGGCCTGATCAAAACATACACCAACACACCTGTAACCGCCACGTATAACCAGACGGGCCAAACATAACGGACAAGTTTTTTGTGTTTTGCATAATCGCCGGTTAAACCGCGATAAGCAGCAAATAAAATAAACGGAAGGGCCAGACCTGCAAGTGGAATATGTGTGATCAAAATGGCCAGGTAAATACCGCGGGTTGAGCCGGCCGCCGCCCGTTCAGCATCACTAAGAATATGGTTCCCGTCTACATCTCCAAAAATTGATTCTCCCGCAAACAGATGATGCCCGATATAACTGATGAGAAAAAAAATGGAAAGGATCATTGCGGTGATCATAATGTTTCGATGAAGCACGAAGTGATTTTTCTTCACGCTGATCAGGCCCGCAATCAGTAATAAACTGACAAATGCATTCATCGTTGCACTAACCGAAGCGAAAATATGCGCGTCAAAGGGTAGCACATCCTTTCCTGCCAGGTTATATTTTCCAAGAACGGTTATTGCAGCAAATACAACAACTGAAAGGATTCCGATCAGCCATTTAGCTTTTGAATCATTTTTTTGCCAGGCAGGCTTGAGCATTGTTTAATTTTTATTTCTTCTTGCAGAAAGCACGGTAGTTACTGCGATCACGATTCCAATACCAATAAAGATCACAGGCAGATAAGGAATAAACCCTCTGAGGACCGAAGGGCTCTTCTTATCTTTTTCCAGCATAAGCGTAGGGATATCATGTGCAAGCTGCGACAATTTTGAACTATCGAACCCATTATACCATCCCCTGATAACACGATTAGTATCCAGCAGGAAAAAGTTTTCTGTATGAATGAAGGCTGTATCAACACCTGGGTCTGCAATGCTGGCTTTCATCTCAGAAAACGCAAAATCATAAAGATCTTTTTTATCTGCCTGACCAAACCACCATGAATCATGATCTGCCTGAAAACGGTCTGCGAATTTTCTTAACTGCGGAAAACTATCACGTTCCGGATCCACACTGAGCGAGACAAACTGAACGATGGAATCGCTGTTCTGGAATGAAGCCTGCAGGCGCTTCATGTTACGTGCCAGGCCCGGGCAAACAGAAGGGCAATGCGTAAAAAAGAAATCCATTACAATGATCTTACCTCTCAGGTCGTTGAGTGAAACCTGCTGACCAAGCTGGTTGGTAAAATGTAGGTTTCTGACCTGGTGCCATACGGTGTCTGTTTTTTTCTTACCGTTACTTTCAATGGTTACCACGCTATCGTAAAAATAACGCGGTGGCATATGAATGGCATCTTTGCTGAAATATTTTACTATCCAATATCCCGTAAAGGGAATCAGCATAGCGATCAAAAGTGCAAGAAATGCTTTGCGGTTCACACTAGAATTTTGTGCCGCAAAGTTCGCTGAATATCGTCAAAAATGAGGATGCATTTAAAATAAAATGCCATCCTGTTGGATGGCATGTGATGTATCATGGTTTTATCAGGTTTACCTGGGAGCGCCGGGTTCAATTGCAGGTGTTGCAATTTGTTCGGTTTTTGCCGGACGTGAACCAGCGTCGGTGTTTCTCAGGTTTTTCCAACTGTTTCCATCCCAAAGAAATGCAATGATGAACCAGATAAAAAGGCTCAAAGGAACCACGATGGTCATGATAAAATTCCTCACCTCATCTCCAAGGTGCATGAAAATAGAAACGATATAATAAGCTTTTGCCAGGGTAAGTATACAAACCATTCCTTTAAAAGCAAGTACCAATGATGCATTGGGGTGTTCACCTTTATGAATAGTATAGATTGCCAACCCTATTCCCAGTTCAATAAGCGTAATTACAGAAAGTATCCAGAACGTTTTCCAAATACGTTTTGTACTTCCCGAATGTTCGGGTGCAAAACTGATCTCAGGTGAAATGGTGTGATGCGCCATAATGATTTTCTCTTTATAATTAGATTAGATAGAAGCAAAGGAATACGAATACCCAAACCAGGTCAACGAAGTGCCAGTAAAGACCCGCTTTTTCGATCATTTCATAATGCCCGCGATCGTCGAAGTGACCAAGTCTGGTTTTTATAAACATAATGAGATTGATGATCACTCCGCTGAATACGTGGAATCCATGGAATCCTGTAATTCCGAAGAAATAACCACCAAAAGCGATCGGACCCTGATGGTTGGCATGTATTCCCGCATTACTGATCTGCCTGATGAGTTCTGCGTTTGACAAGGCAGAAAGATCGTGAGAAGCTTCTCCTGCATGGTGAAGGGTTCCGGCGATATTTACCAACTGGTCGTGCGGAGTATTGGCAAGTGCAGCCGAAAATTCGGCGCCTGTGAGTTCACGCCCGAAGGGATTTGCTTTTACAGTTGTTGGAAGCGTTCCCAGGGTACCATCATTTAACAGGGCGATGTGTTCTCCGGTAAGTAAATGCGTCCATTCCCATGCCTGGCAACTCAGAAAGGCCAGACCTCCAAGAATGGTTAAGATCATATACTTCTCCACTCCTTTGCGGTTCATCTTGTGCCCTTCATGCACAGCCAGTACCATGGTAACCGAACTGAAGATCAGGATGAAGGTCATAAGACTCACAAAAGCGAGCGGAAGATTTGCGTGACCCGCAAAAGGGAAGGAATTGAAAACATGGTTGGGGTCTGCCCAATAGTTCACACTGAAACGTATGGTTCCGTAACTGATCAGAAACGCGCCGAATGTAAAGGCGTCGCTCATCAGAAAGTACCACATCATTACCTTACCATAGCTGGCATTGAAGGGACTTTTTCCTCCACTCCACCATTTTGTGCCTGCAGGTATCGCTGTTGTTGCCATAATTAAATATAAATATTATAACCTTTTATCGGATCATGATCAGGAATACGAGCAGGTAGATCCAAAGTATGTCTACAAAATGCCAGTATGTACTGATCAGTTCAACCGGAACTGAACTATAATTTCTTGCCCTGGTGCTGAATGCCCTGAACAGCATTACAATCAGTGTAATGATGCCTCCCAAAACGTGTACCGCATGAATCCCTACAATGGTGTAGAGAAAAGAATAGGATACATTTTTTGTAAAGGTCACGCCACTGGCCCAAAGCCTGTTGAAACCCAGTATTTGTAATCCGATAAAAACCAGCCCTAAAACCAGGGTGGTTAGCATCAGCATCCGATACCGGGGTATCATTCTTTCTTTAAAAGATCTCGCAGCCATCACCAGCGTCAAACTGCTGGCAATAATAACTGCCGTACTCCACCAGAATGCAACCGGGAGTTCAAAACTCTGCCAGTTTGCCTGGTTTCGCTTTACAATGTATGCACTGGTTAAACCGGCAAACATCATCAATATACTTCCGATTCCTACCCAAAGAGTAAACTTATGGGGATGAATCTTTTTTTTCTGTTCCATGGCCACTGCTAACATAATTGCCTAACTTTTTAAATTGCTCAGACCCTGATCTTATCTGCATACATACTTAGAAGTACAATCATCAGATAGAAATAAGAACTGAACATTACCATTCTCGCACTCGCCGCGGTCATTTTTACATAAAGCATCACACTGGCATACACCATCCATAGGTTGCAACCCAGCAAGATGAAAAAGCTGGTCATTCCGCTTAATTCAAACAGAAAAGGCAAAAATCCAACAGGCACCATCATCACACTATATATGATAGATTGCACTGCTGTGAATTTCGTTGGTCCTTTAACCGCCGTCAGCAATTTGAATCCTGCCCGGGTATAATCGCTGTGCGCCAGCCATGCGATAGCCCAGAAATGCGGGAACTGCCAGAGAAACTGAATCGCGAAAAGGATCCATCCGCCCGTGCTGAACTGATCTGTTGCTGCAACCCACCCAATCAAACAGGGCAGGGCGCCCGGAATCGCTCCAACTAACACCGAAATGGAGTTGACTTTTTTTAGCGGCGTATAAATGAAACCATAGAGAAAAAGGCTGAAAGC
>JAEWDG010000282.1 GCA_023390215.1 Bacteroidota bacterium
CTGATATCCTCTGCACACATCAATTGGTTAATCCAGGCGCCGAAAATGGAGGCATCGGTACAAATCTTCATTGCAGCTCCCGACTGCTCTATTCTGAATTGCTTAAATTGAAAATAGTCGTTAGACAAAATCGAAGTTTACCATTCAGCCCTTGCAGAGGCTGAAGAATCAAGTCCGGCAAAATCGCCTTTCAAATATTTATAATATCCTGTGATGGCAATCATTGCGGCATTATCTGTACAGTACTCAAACGCAGGAATAAATACCTTCCATTGTTTTGATTCTCCCAGATCTGTGATCGCTTTTCTCAACCCTTTATTAGCGCTCACGCCCCCTGCGATACAGATATTACTGATGCCGGTTTCCTCTGCAGCTTTTTTCAGTTTATTCAGCAGGATGCTAATAATTCGGGACTGTATCGAAGCGCAGACATCTGCGAGGTTATTTTCGATAAAAGCTTTCTGTTCCGCTTCAGTTACTTCGAGTTCCTGTTTATATGTGTTCGATTGACCGGCATTTCTTAGAAAATAATAGATCGAAGTTTTTAATCCTGAAAAACTAAAATCGAGGTTGGGTATTCTCGGCTCAGGAAACTTAAACCTGTCAGGATTACCTTCCGAAGCGTATTTATCAATCAGTGGTCCGCCTGGATATGGTAGTCCGAGCAACTTAGCTGATTTATCAAATGCTTCCCCCGCAGCGTCATCAATGGTTTGACCAAGAATGACAAGATCATCTGGCGCATTACATCGTACAATTTGAGTATGACCTCCACTGACAGTCAGGCAAAGAAATGGAAACGCGGGTTTATCTTCAGCGATGAGGTTAGCGAGTACGTGCGCCTGCATATGATGTACAGCGACGAGGGGTAGATCAAGCGCCATCGCCAGTGATTTTGCGAACTGCCCGCCAACTAAAAGTGAACCGATCAGTCCCGGTGCCTGCGTATAGGCGATAGCGTTAAGTTCAGCTTTTTTTACTCCCGCGTGTTTCAGCGCTTCATCCACCACCGGCACAATGTTTTGCATATGGGCACGGCTTGCGAGTTCGGGCACCACACCACCGTAAGATTCATGCACTTTTTGAGAAGCTATGATGTTTGACAGGATCATGCCATCTCTGCAAATGGAAGCTGCAGTTTCGTCGCATGAGGATTCTATGGCCAGAATGGTTGTAATACAGAGAAATTTTGGGCAAAATTAGCGCTAAATCAGGAGCGAATCGCAACTACCGGGTCCAATTTGGCTGCCTGTGATGCGGGAATGATTCCGGCAAGAATTCCAACCACAACACATATAATGATCGTGATCATCAGCATCGGGAAAGAAATATAGACGGGAAAGTTCGCGAGGTTGCTGATCAGCAAAGTGCCTATCCAAACAAAGAATAGACCAAAAGCGCCACCCATCAGGCAAAGAAGGGTTGCTTCGGTCAGGAACTCGAAAAGTATGCTTGACTTTTTAGCGCCGATGGCTTTTTTCAAACCTATAACAGATGTTCTTTCTTTCACTGTAACAAACATGATATTGGCGATCGAAAACATTCCAACGATCAGGCTGATCCCTCCAACTATCGAACCCACAATATTCAGTGTAACAAAAAAAGAGGCAAGTGCCTTGCTGAACGCTTCCACACTGTTCAGAGAAAAATTATCTTCCTGTGTAGGTGAAAGTTTTCTTACCTGCCGCATGATGCCTTCCAGTTCATCCATCAGCGCGTCGGTAGTCACGTCTTCTTTTCCCTTTGCTATTAAAATGGGATTGCTGTATGCAGGATCATAAATTGTTTTCAGAAACTCATAAGACAACATGATACAGTTATCATAGTTCCAGCCGATAAAGCTCTTACCTTCCTTTGCGATCACGCCAACAACGGTAACTTTTCTTCCCTTTATATCGATCTGCTTTCCCAATGCTCTTTCCGCATTTCCAAAAAACTCTTCCGCATTGGTAAAACCTATAAGGCAAACAGGGCTTCCTGAATTGAATTCAGTTTGAGAAATGAAACGACCCGTTAAAAAGTTCAGGGGTTGAATGGCCATTTGCGCAGGTGTAATACCATACACACTCACGTTATTGATCACATCATCTCTGTAAGAGATGGAGCCACCCGTTTGCATCAGAAATGCAATTTCATCCAGTAACTGAGAACGCTGTTTAACCAGCGCCGCTTCTTCATATTTAGCAACCGGCCTCGCGCGGTACTTCCATAACGGCTGATCCGGGCCTCCACTATAATTCCACCGGTCGATATAAATTGTGTTGCTGCCCAGGCTTTTTACTTCGTCCTGTATATTTTTTTCAAAGCTGCTTACGATGGTAAGTACAAGGATGATACAGAAGATCCCAAATGCCACACCTGTTAAGCTGAGCGCTGTGCGGGTTTTATTGACTGCAAGTTCCTGCAGCGTGAGCCGGAGAGAATTACCCACAATATTTACTGAACGCCGCATGAAACAAAAATACAGCAACCCCTGAAGATTGCTGTATCAATATGTTAAATGGTCGATTATTTTCCCTTGCCCCAACCGAACCAGTCGTTACCGTTGGCATAAAGCATTAGCGCTACAAGGATGATCATTCCAACGATCTGCGCGTATTCGAGGAATTTTTCGCTGGGCTTTCTGCCTGTGATCATTTCTATCAGTGTAAACAACACATGTCCTCCGTCAAGTGCCGGAATTGGCAACATATTCATGAATGCAAGAACGATAGAGAAAAACGCGGTCATGGTCCAGAAATGTTCCCAGTCCCAGCTAACACCGCTGAATACTGATCCCATTGCTTTGAATCCGCCTACGCCTTTGTATGCACCGGTGCTGGGTTGCAGAATCTTTTTGAACTGGTCGATGTAGAACTGCAATTCATCACCCGCCTTACGCACACCTGCCGGCAAAGCGCCAAAAAATCCGTATTTCTGAACCCTGTATTTGATAATGCCCATGCTGTCAAGGCGCTCATAATCCCTTGCAGTAATAAAACCAATCTGTTTTTTTTCGTTGAGTGTGGTATTAATATGTACAACAGAATCTCCGCGTTTTAAATCAAGGCTTACCATATCCCCTGGCCGGTGCGTCGCAAGAATCGGACGTACTTCGTCAAAATATGCAATAGGCCTGCCATCAATCGCGGCGATATAATCATTAGCCCGCAGACCGTTTTTATAGGCTACCGCGGTATCAGGAACCTCATCCACGTATGGCAGGGTTCTCGGCGAGATCAGAGGGCCATCCGCAAATTTTTTCTTTTCAACCAATTTACCGATCAGATCCTGTGGTGTTTTGAATGTTACCTGTTCACCGTTTCTAAGTACGGTTACGGAACTGTCAGCGATCAGCAGTTTTCTTAATGCTCCCTGAAGATCGTCCACAGGTTTGCCATCTACTGCCAGAATTTTATCTCCGTTCTGGAATTTGAGATCCGTAAAAATCGAATCATTGAAACTCATTCCGTATTTCATTGTTGAAATGGGAACGGTTTTCTCTCCCCATACCATCAGAATGCCCGCATAAATAATAAAAGCGAGCAATACGTTCACGGCTACGCCACCAATCATGATAATAAGCCTTTGCCATGCGGGTTTGCTTCTGAACTCATAAGGCTTTGGCGGTTGTTTCATCGCTTCTTTGTCCATGCTCTCGTCGATCATTCCGGATATCTTCACATATCCTCCTAACGGTAACCAGCCCACGCCGTATTCTGTTTCACCGATCTTCTTTTTAAAAAGAGAAAACCAGGGATCGAAAAAAAGATAGAATTTTTCAACGCGGCATTTAAACCATTTCGCGGTTATATAATGTCCGAATTCATGAAGTACTACAAGAATGGATAGGGATAGGAGTAATTGGGCAGCCTGAAGACCGACACTGCTCCAGTTTATCGCTAATAAGGTCATAATAATATAAATGAGATACAAAGCCCAGAGGCTTATTCTAGAGTTTGATCAATGATGCCGCAAAATTACGCGCCTCTCCATCGCTTTCAAAATATTCGGCAAGCGTTGGGTTGGCGATAAACGGTATTTTTTCCATCGCTTTTTCCACTACGGCGGTAATGTCGAGGAAGCCGATACGGTTTTTCAGAAAGGCCCAAACCGCGATCTCGTTGGCTGCATTTAATACGCAGGCAGCGTTGCCTCCTTTTTCAAGTGCTTCCATGGCGAGGCCCAGGTTGCGGAAAGTTTTAAGATCCGGCTCTTCAAAACTGAGGTTCGGAAATCTCTTAAAGTTCATTCTTGGCAAGTCGTTGGCCAGCCTTTCAGGGAATGAAAGTGCATATTGTATAGGCAGTTTCATGTCGGGTAAACCGAGTTGGGCTTTGATACTGCCATCCTCGAACTGCACCATGCTATGGATAATGGATTGGGGATGGATCACCACTTCCACCTGGTTTGGCCGGAGATTAAACAGCCATTTGGCTTCGATCATTTCGAGGCCTTTGTTCATGAGTGTGGCAGAATCGATGGTAATCTTTGCTCCCATGCTCCAGTTGGGATGCTGCAGTGCGTGATCGCGTTTTACATTCACCAGAAAGTTGGGTTTCTTACCCAGGAATGGGCCGCCGCTGGCGGTTAAAATCACTTTTTCGATCGGATTTCTTGATTCCCCGACGAGGCATTGAAATATCGCTGAGTGCTCACTGTCAACCGGGATAATGGGCGCCCTTTTTTCGAGCGCGGTTTTCATCACGATGTCGCCTGCAACCACCAGTGTTTCTTTATTGGCAAGTGCGACCATCTTTCCTTTGGAAACAGCTTTGAGGGTGGGCTTTAAACCCGCAAAACCCACGATGGCCGCGAGCATGATGTCGTAACTATCGAAATCCGCGACTTCTTCCAGGGCATCTTCACCAGAAAACACTTTGGTGTCGGTGCCGGCCAGTGCCGATTTCACTTTATCGTATTTTTTTGGATCTCCGATTACAACGGCGTTGGGCTTAAATTCCAGCGCCTGTTCGATAAGCAGGTCATCTTTCGTTTGGGCGGTAAGCACCTCCACTTCCATCAATTCAGGGTAAGCCTTAATAACATCCAGCGCCTGGGTTCCGATAGAGCCTGTTGATCCAAAGATCGCTATGCGTTTTTTTGCATGCGTTCCTGACATATATTCAAGTAAATTAAATCGTTATAAATAAAATATGTGCGGCAAGTTAAGATAAAATGGCGGGGCCTGAGGACAGTGGTTGCTAAAATTCGGATAAGCTCCGAATGGTTACACAACGATTTCCTTTTTTTCCCGGTTGGAAATTATAGCGGCTTCTATGATCTTAAGTTGGGCCAACACCTCTGTTTTTGAGACCAGGGGTTCCATACGACCATTGACCGATCCTTCGAGCTTATCAAAAAACAACATATAGTTTCCTTGTGCAATGGAAATTTCTTTTTTTATTATTGTTTCTTTATCAGCATAATACACAAATCCTCTTTCATTTTTATTTGAACCGGCTAATCCATCACGGGAGGGTCTTTCTCCAGCCATTAACCGCTTCTCCTGTTTATCAGTCCGGGGAATAACCAGCTCATATTTTTCGGTCCTTAACCGGAAGGCAGGCCTGGGTTCTCTCATTAACAGGCCGGCAGAAATTTGGGCGCGAAATCCGGGATAGCGGAGCCACAAACTGAACTGATCCACCACTTCCGAGCTTTCCCTTTCTTTTGCAAGTTCTGCCTGCACAGCATCGGGCTTGCCAAAAAGACAAAGACATTGATCGATCAGGTGCGGACCCAGGTCGTATAATAATCCGGCACCGGGACCATCAAGTTCTTTGTGTTGTTTCGGATTCAGATGTGGCTTGAACCGGTTGAAATAAAATCCCGCTTCAAATATTTTCCCCGGAGGATGATGCGAGATATGATCCACAAAGCCAAGAAAATCTCCATCGAACCTGCGGTTTTGGAATATATTAAGGGACCTCCCATTCTTTTCAGCGAGATCAAACAAAATCTCCGCCTCCTTAACGGTGGCGGTTAAAGGCTTTTCTACCAGAACGTGTTTCCCATGCTCCAGGGCAGCTTTGGCAAATTCAAAATGGGTAGAATTGATGCTGTTCACTACAACAAGCTGAATGGAAACATCTGAAACCAGTTCGTCTATATTCCTGTAGATCTTAAGCCCCGGATATTCAACCCTGCTTAACAATTTTGATCTTTCCAAAATACCGGTGAGCTTAAAGGCAGGATGTGCCTGAAGAAAAGGTGCGTGAAAATATTTACCGCTGGCGCCAAATGCGCAGAGCGCGGTATTAATGGGCTCCAACATGAGTCAAGATATAAGGCTGAAGTGCGTCGGCAATGCTTCGATCATTAGAGAGCCGGGGTACTTTATTCTGTCCGCCCAACTTTCCAATACTTTTCATATAGTCCACAAAACCGTTTTTTCGCACGGGCGTGATCCTGAGCCTTTGCAGAATATTGCCCGTGATCAGGTCATCATAATACGAATTTTTCGCACGTAGATTATTGTCGATTTCAGATGCCAGTTGTTCCAGATTTTCCGGGAGCTGATCAAATTCAATGAACCATTCATGAAAACTTTTGCCTTCATTCTTACTCACGAAAGGGGCCACGGTAAATTCTGTGAGATGTAACTGCTTTGCCAATGGAGCATTGAGTATGGCAGATTCCACTTCTTCTCCGATCACATGTTCCCCAAACGCAGAGATAAAATGTTTGATGCGGCCACTAACGATAATGCGGTAAGGTTCGGTAGAAACAAACTTAACGGTATCGCCTATACTATAAGCCCAAAGTCCGGCATTGGAACTAATGACCAACGCGTAATTTTCACCCACTTTAACTTCACCCAGGGATAACCGTTTCGGATGCGCCTTACCAATCTCCGCAACCGGTACAAATTCATAGAAGATTCCGCTGTTTGTATTAAGCAACATTCCGTTACTGTCAAGCTTATCCTGGAAAGCAAAAAAACCTTCACTTGCCGGGAAGAGTTCGATGCAGTCTACC
>JAEWDG010000038.1 GCA_023390215.1 Bacteroidota bacterium
TTCAGTTACTGGCTACCGGAATGATTGATGCATTTATCAGCGCGGGCAATACAGGTGCCATGATGGTTGGTGCTCTGTTTTCCATTAAAGCGATTGAAGGCATTCTTCGCCCTACTATCGGTGCTTACATGCCAAGGGAAGATGGCAGTTTAGGGCTACTGGTGGATGTGGGAATCAATTCTGACTGTAAGCCTGAGAACCTCAACCAATTTGCCCAACTGGGCTCACTTTACCAGCAACATATTATGGATATTCCCAATCCCCGCGTTGGATTGGTGAATATTGGCGAGGAAGAGGGAAAAGGTAACCTGCTCGCACAGGCCAGCTATCCCCTGCTTAAAGAAAATCAGCAGATTCAGTTCGTTGGGAATATTGAAGGTCGGGATATATTATTGTCTAAAGCAGATGTTATGGTTTGCGATGGGTTCACCGGAAACGTGATCTTAAAATTCGCTGAGAGTTTTTATGAGATCGCTAAACGAAGAGCCATCGAAGATGAACATTTTGACCGCTTTGATTTTGAGAAATATGGAGGCGTACCGGTATTGGGCGTTTCAAAACCGGTTATCATCGGTCACGGTATTTCTCATGCCACCGCATTCAAAAACATGATCGAAAAAGCTGTGCGGATGGTAGAGATTGATCTTGTTTCAAAAATCCGCGACAGTTTTAAGCACTGATTTTATTTTTCTCCTTCTTTTCTTTTTTCAGGAATTTCTTGAGTACCGAAATGGTCTTATCTAGATCTTTATGCGTAAGCGCGGCATTGAGGAACCAACTTTCATACGCGGAAGGCGGAAGATATATGCCATGTTCCAGCATAAAATGAAACAACTTATTGAATCGTGGAATATCAGCGCGGGATGCAGAAGCAAAATCTTCTACCGGCTCAGTAGAAAAATGCAGGCTGATCATTGAACCAAATTGATTGATGACGTATTGTTCATCGAAATGATCAAGCACGGAACTTAGTCCTTCCCGCAAATAAACCGTTTTCTCATCCAGGCCGGATAATATAGAAGGATCTTCAGCGATCATTTTTAAACTCGTAAAACCTGCGGTCATGGCTATCGGATTTCCACTCAATGTACCTGCCTGGTAAACCGATCCCAGTGGTGCAATCTTTTCCATGATATGCTTTTTACCGCCAAAAGCCCCTACGGGCAGACCACCGCCGATTACTTTACCATAGGTGCAGAGGTCGGCATCTATACCAAGTTTTTCCTGTGCACCACCGGGCGCCAATCGAAATCCTGTCATCACCTCATCGAAGATCAGCACTATATTTTCATCGTCACAGATCTTCCTCAATCCTTCGATAAACCCGGGTTTCGGAACGATACATCCCATATTACCTGCAACAGGTTCCAGGATAATCGCAGCGATTTCTCCTTTATGATTATCAACCAGTCTTTGAACTTCATCAAGATGATTATATGCAGCAACCAATGTATCATTAGCCACACCTGCAGTTACACCAGGCACCTGCTGAATTCCTAAAGTTGCGAGTCCGCTACCCGCCTTCACTAAGAATGAATCAGCATGACCATGGTAGTTACCCTCGAACTTAATGATCTTGTTTTTCCCGGTATATCCTCTGGCCAAACGAACAGCACTCATACAGGCCTCAGTGCCACTGCTCACCATCCGCACCAGATCAACATTTGGACACATGCTGCAAATCAACTTTGCCATTTCCACTTCCAGTTCGGTGGGTGCGCCGAATGATGTAGAACCTGACGTTTGCTTTCTTATCGCTTTCATCACTTTAGGGTGCGCATGCCCCAGGATCATCGGACCCCAGGAGGCGATGTAGTCGATATATTTATTTCCATCTGCATCCCAGAGATAAGCGCCTTTAGCTTTTTTCATGAAGAGCGGATCACCACCTACACTTTTAAATGCCCTCACTGGAGAATTTACTCCGCCGGGAATATATTGTTGCGCTTCGGTGAACAGCGCTTTGCTTTTGTTGATTTTCATAAAATTTATTTTATACAGTGTTCGCTTCGCAGGACACTGTTTCGATTTTTATTGCCTGGCGACAAACAAGTTTCATCGGCTGCAAAAAACCGGGCTTAAATGCAACTTACAAGCAAAGTAAAAACCTGGCTTTTGTAACAACAGTTTTCCGCTTAACCAGCCATTGATTGTATTTTCTTTCCGTATTTTTTATGAAGGCCGGTCATTTACGTTTTTTATAACTATCATCCCATTAACACAGCAGCTTCTTTCGCGAAGTAGGTCGCAATTAAATCGGCTCCAGCTCTCCTCATAGAAACCAATGTTTCCATGATGGCCTTATTCTCGTCTATCCATCCCCGTTGTGCGGCCGCTTTTAACATTGCATATTCCCCACTGATATGATACACACTTACCGGAACCTGAACCGCGTCCTTCACTTCCCTCACGATATCGAGATAACAGAGGCCCGGCTTTACCATAACAATATCAGCTCCTTCATCCTCATCCATGATCGCTTCTTTTACAGCTTCAATGCGGTTCGCATAATCCATCTGGTACGTTTTTTTGTCGCCAAAGCCGGGAGCACTATCCAGGGCATCGCGGAATGGCCCGTAAAAACAGGAGGCATACTTGGCACTGTATGCCATGATACCTGTTTTATCAAAACCGTTCTCTTCCAACCCCATCCTTATCGCGCCGATTCTTCCATCCATCATATCACTCGGTGCAACCATATCTGCCCCGGCCATTGCATGACTGATACTCATATTCACCAATGCTTCAACAGTAGGATCATTTACGATTTCCCCATCTTCTACAATACCATCATGACCATAGCTGGAATATGGATCCAGGGCGACATCGGTCATAACATACATTCCCGGCACTGCGTCTTTTATTGCCCTTATACTGCGCTGCATCAGTCCTTCGGGGTTCCAGGCTTCCTGCCCGGTATTATCTTTTAATTCATCCCTGCATTTGATAAATAACAGCACACTCCTTATACCCAATGCCCACAATTGTTCCACTTCTTTTATTGTTAGGTCAATACTGCGCCGGTAATAGTTAGGCATAGATGCAATTTCAGTATTGATGTTTTCGCCTTCGTCGATAAACAATGGTGCGATCAGGTTGGCTGGCGAGATACTTGTTTCAGCAACCATCGCCCGGATTGCGGGCGATGTGCGAAGAATCCTGTTTCTTCTTAATAAGATCATATTGTAATCTACGTTATTTGATTTTTATGCGGTTACTTCTGTAAGCCAGTTCCGTGGATGCAGACATGCCTGCCATAGATCCCATTCGGGCGTGCCTTCTTCGGGCTGGTGCCCATATATCCATTGCGCGCGTGGTGGAAGACTCATTAAGATGCTTTCTGTGCGACCATTGGTTTTTAATCCGAATATGGTTCCTTTATCATGGATGAGGTTGAATTCAACATATCTTCCCCGCCGGATCTCCTGCCAGTTCACTTCTCTTTCTCCATAGGCTGTATTTTTTCTTTTTTCAGCAATTGGAAAATACGCCCTGCCAAATGCTTCACCGTTTGCCACCTGGAATGCGAACAAAGATTCAAGATCAAAACGGTCATCAGGACGGAAATGATCCCAGATCACGCCACCGATTCCGCGCATTTCGTTATTGCGGTGGGTATTCGTAAAATAAACATCACATTGTTTTTTCAGCTTCGGATATAGGTCGGAACCAAAAGGCTCGATAGCCTCACGATGTATTTCATGAAAATGAACAGCGTCCTCTTCAAAAAGATAATACGGTGTGAGATCAGCACCACCACCTACCCAGCAATCGATAATATTTTCATTTTCATCATACAGTTCAAAAAATCGCCAGTTCGCGTGTGTTGTAGGAACAAAAGGATTTTTCGGATGAATTACAATTGATAATCCGGCAGCGAACCAGGAATTAGCGTTCCCGGGAAGTTGCGCACGCATTACCTCTGTTACTTTACCGTATACCACGGAGGTGTTTACGCCTCCTTTTTCGAATACATCACCATTGCTGATCACTTTGGTTATACCTCCGCCGCCGCCATCACGCTCCCAGGTTTCCGTAAAAAATGCTGCTTTACCGTCGATCTTTTCCAGTCCTGCACAAATATTATTTTGCAACTGCCGGATATGTGCTACCCAGCGATCCCTGAACGATTGATTTTCATTTCTGG
>JAEWDG010000055.1 GCA_023390215.1 Bacteroidota bacterium
GTTCATGAAGGAACGGTTATGAAAAAAGACGATAAAGGAGCAGTAGTTCAATTGCCTTACGGCCTTGAAGGATTTGCGCCTGCCCGTCACCTGATGAAGGAAGAAGGAAAAGCGATCGCTGCTGAAGAAACAGCGAACTTTATGGTGATCGAATTCGACCGTAACGACAAACGTATCGTTCTTAGCCATACCCGTCTCTGGGAACAGGAAAAAGAAGAAGAAAAGCAGGCTCAGCAAAAAGAAAGAAAAGCTGAGAATGAGGCGACCAAGAAAGCCGTTAAGAATATCCAGTCGAAAGTTGAAAAAACTACTCTGGGTGATCTTGGTGTATTGGCCGGACTTAAAGCGAAACTGGATGCAGGTAATACTGATTCAGCGAATGCAGATAACAAAGCAGAATAAACGCTTTTTGATAAAAATTAAATCCACCGTTTTCACGGTGGATTTTTTTATACCCTGGGTTGTATGATCAGTTAATCGAATGATTCATCGTTCAGGTGCACTTTGGTCATTTCATAAAAATGATTCTGAAGATTGTGCACATTGATCTCATGCGTGATGTGACGGGTTTCATCTCTGTACCATAATTCCATGTGCGAAAAATCTGCTTCTTTGGCAATGAGAAGCCTGAAAGCGCCTTTGGAATATTTTACCGTTCCATCGGCATTCACCTGTTTGTGAAACTGAAGATCCATGAGTTCTTTATCAGACAGGGGTATAGGATACAACTGTTCTTTTTCATACCAGAACTCCTGGCCCGTATCCACACAAGCCTGTTTTTCATCACCATTCAGATTTGTGATCTCCCCTCTTTTGCTGTCGCCATCATTGTCTGCAATCACAAAATCTCCAACCTTTAAATCAGAAAATTTAATCATGTTGAGAGTTTTTTGAAGTTGAGAATATGGTTGTTTTATAAATGCTTATTCTGCCCAGCTCATCACATAGCCTTCATTTTCTATGCCAATCGCTGCTTTGGTTAGTTTCATCGGTTTGAATGTATCTACCATCACTGCAAGCTCCCTGGTTTCTTTTGCGCCTATGCTTTTTTCAACTGCGCCGGGATGCGGACCATGCGGAATACCTGCCGGATGCAGCGTGAGCATTCCTTTTGTTACATGTTTGCGGCTCATGAAATCTCCGTCTACATAATACAGTAATTCATCGCTGTCGATGTTGCTGTGGTTATATGGTGCAGGTATGGCATCAGGATGATAATCGTAAAGCCGTGGTACAAAAGAACAAACAACAAATGCATTGGTCTCGAAAGTCTGATGCACCGGAGGCGGCTGATGCACCCTTCCTGTAATCGGTTCAAAATTATGGATAGAGAAAATATAGGGATAACAACATCCATCCCATCCTACCACATCAAAAGGATGTGTTCCATAATGAATAGGATACAATTGGTGTTTCTTTTTCGTGCGAATCACGAAATCACCTTTCTCATCGACGGCCTTAAGATTTTCAGGTAACCTCAGGTCTCTTTCGCAATAAGGCGCATGTTCCAGAAGCTGCCCGTATTTGCTGAGATAACGTTTGGGAAAGCGCAACGGTGTGTATGACTCCACAATGAACAACCGGTTATCGGTTGTATCAAAACTGATCTGGTAAATGGTGCCCCTTGGTAAAACTATGTAATCACCATATCCGAATTTTAATTCACCATAACAGGTATGCACCGTGCCCGAACCCTGGTGAACAAAGATCATTTCATCCCCATCTGCGTTTTTATAAAAATAATCGTTCATGGAAGCCTGGGGAGCAGCAAGGGAGATCATCAGGTCTTCATTTACCAAACTTGGCGTTCTGCTTTCGAGGTAATCAGCCTTTGGTTGTATATTAAAACCCTCAAAGCTGCGGTGCTTCAGCATTTTTTCTTCTGCGATCTCCGGAGCCATGTTTTTTGGCTCATCGCATTTTACAATAAACGTAGGAGGATGGATATGATAGAGTATTGAATAATCATCAGAGAATCCTTCAGTTGAAAATAACTGCTCTGAATATAATCCGCCATCTGCTTTCCGGAACTGAGTGTGTCGTTTGGAGGGAATATTTCCCGCTTTATGATAATAAGGCATTCTTTAAAAATTAAAGATTAAAAATCGGTTTCCAGGAACGACTCAGGAACCTTTGCAAAGCGAGAGCATGAGGAAATAATATTTCCAACCGCGTTTGTCGATATAGTAAATAAAATTTCTGTGAAACGGCATACCTAAAGTTAAGGCTTCGGTAACAACCTTAAAAATCTTATTGCGTTTAAAACAGCTTGTTATATATGTTGTATGTGCGAGCAGATAAGAGTGATCAGACGTTTCAGCAGCCGTAAAAACAAGGCAGCGCGAAAGATTTTTCTGTATCGATACCAGTAAAATACATACCATTACCGGAAAGGAAACGGCTATGTAAGGTTGAATTTTCGTGGCAATCAATGAGGGCTATGGCGTAAATTTGCGGCCTATGGCGAAGGCTTCCGGCGAAACTCCCCTCATGCAGCAACATAACAGCATCAAGGCAAAATACCCTGATGCGATCCTGTTGTTCAGGGTGGGCGATTTTTACGAAACTTTTGGCCAGGATGCCATTATCAGTTCACAGGTGCTGGGCATCACACTTACAAAAAGAAACAACGGCAATGCTGCCTCATCCGAACTGGCAGGTTTCCCGCATCATGCCCTTGAAACCTATCTGCATAAACTGGTAAAAGCCGGTTACCGGGTAGCCATCTGCGATCAACTTGAAGATCCGAAAGCAACCAAAGGCATCGTAAAAAGAGGTGTCACAGAACTGGTTACACCCGGCATCGCGACAGATGAAAAATTGCTGGACCATAACAGCAATAATTTTTTAGCGGCAATACAGTTTCCATCAGGCACCGGTGAAAAACAAGAACTGGGTCTTGCGTTTCTTGATATTTCCACAGGAGAGTTTTTTGTTGCGGAGGGAGATCAGGAATATGCGGAGAAATTATTGCAAACGCTGAGGCCTTCAGAAATTATTTTTCAGAGGAACAAACAAAAAGGTTTCAAAGAAATATTCGGCAACCAGTTTTTTACCTATAGTCTCGATGAATGGATTTTTTCCAGAGAATATGCTGAAGAACACCTGCTGAAACATTTCGGAACCCATAGCCTGAAAGGATTCGGGGTGGAACAAATGCATTCAGGGATCATTGCCTGCGGTGCCATCCTGCATTATCTGAAAGAGACCGAGCATCCAAACCTTCAGCACATCACTTCCATTCAGCGGATCAGCAGGGAGGAGCACCTGTGGATGGATCAGTTTACGATCCGTAATTTAGAATTGCTCGGGAGCGGTGATCAACAGAATTCCCTGTTCTCCACAATTAATCATACAGTTTCGCCTATGGGTGCCCGTATGCTGAGAAGATGGATGCTGATGCCCCTGAAAGATGTGAATGCCATTCAGGAAAGATTACAAACCGTTGAATTTCTTATCCGCGAAACAGATATACGACACAAACTCATACAATGCATCAGGCATGCGGGTGATGTGGAAAGGCTTGCCGCGAAAATTCCGCTGAAAAAAATAAATCCCAGGGAACTTTTGCAGGTAGCAAAGGGTTTGGCGCAAACGGAATCCATCAAACAACTCTGCGCTGCTTCAGAGAACGCTTACCTGAAAAGGCTGGGCGATTCACTGAACGGTTGTATGCTGATCTATGAAAAGATCAGCAAGCAGATTCAGGAAAACCCACCAGTGGTTATTTCGAAAGGTGGCCTGATCGCTGCAGGTGTACATGCTGAACTGGATGAATTGCGCAGTATCGCGAGTGGCGGCAAGACCTACCTGCTACAATTACAGCAAAAAGAGGCTGAGGAAACAGGTATCAACTCTTTGAAGATCGGGTACAACAATGTGTTCGGCTATTACCTGGAGGTAACCAATTTGCATAAAACCAAAGTGCCTCAAACCTGGATAAGGAAACAGACACTTGCGAATGCGGAGCGCTACATCACACCTGAATTAAAAACATACGAAGAGAAAATCCTTGGTGCAGAAGATAAAATACTTCAGATAGAAATGCAGTTGTTCCAGGAACTGCTGAATGAGCTGCAGGATTATCTGGCTCCCATGCAGATCAACGGTTACGTGATGGCTGTGCTTGATTGCCTCTGCAATTTTGCGCAAATCGCCACACAATATCAATACAAAAAACCAACGATCACTGAAGACTTCGACCTTCAGCTAAAGGAAAGCAGGCATCCGGTGATTGAAAGAAACCTTCCTCCCGGTGAAGCATATATCGCAAATGATATTTTCCTCGATGATACAACGCAACAGGTTGTGATCCTCACCGGCCCCAACATGAGCGGAAAGAGTGCGATCTTAAGACAAACCGCTTTGATCACTTTGCTTGCACATATGGGCAGCTTTGTACCCGCCAAAGAAGCGAAGATCCCTTTGACAGATAAAATTTTTACCCGCGTTGGTGCTTCTGATAATTTAAGCGGAGGTGAAAGTACATTCATGGTGGAAATGAATGAAACGGCAAGCATCATCAATAACCTCAGCAGGAGAAGCCTGGTTTTACTTGATGAAATTGGCAGAGGAACATCAACCTATGATGGCATTTCTATTGCCTGGAGCATCGCTGAATTCTTACATCAATCAGATTGCAGGCCGAGGGTACTTTTCGCAACGCATTATCACGAATTGAATGAGCTCGAAAATAAATTCGAGCGGATAAAAAATTATCACATTACAAACAGGGAGGCCGGAAACAAAATTATTTTCCTGAGAAAGCTGGCTCCCGGCGGCAGCGTGCACAGTTTTGGAATCCATGTGGCACGAATGGCAGGCATGCCGCCTGGTTTGATCAACCGGGCCAATGAAATTTTAGCTGAACTGGAAAGAAACCGGGATGGTGATCCTTCTAAAACAAATGCTGACAAGATCGGCGCTGCGCTGCGCGCCGCCAGTTCACCCAAAATGCAGCTGAGTATATTTGACGCGCATTCGGCCACTTTTGAAGAGATACGCAAAGCGCTTGAGCCAATTGATATCAACCGCCTTACTCCTGTTGAAGCCTTGCTAAAATTGCAGGAGATCAAATCATTTATAAAATAGCTGTTAAATATAGTTTGCTGTTTTGCAGCAGAATGTGTTTTTGACAGGTCTCAAATATATTTGGACCGCTGATGACGAGATCTTATATCAGCCTGGCCTTATTTATTTTTGGATTATGTACATCCCTGCAATCCTTTGCACAGCCAGCCTGCAGCTCGCTCGGCCAAACGCCTTCTTCTGCGTTTCCTGTTTGCTGCACTTCAACATTCAGCCAGGGC
>JAEWDG010000079.1 GCA_023390215.1 Bacteroidota bacterium
TGCGCATGGAAATTTGCCCGGCTGCAATGTCGAGGATCATTTTCGGGATGAAGAAAGGATTGAAACGCGGTGTCCCATCATCGGAAGCGAAGTTGATGACTTCCTCCTGGAAAGTGATCAGCCCGCCGATACCGCTGGCGAAAATTACGCCTACACGATCGGGATTCACATTCTCTTTGGTGATGCCAGCGTCTTTCACGGCCTCATCACTCGCAATTAATGCGAACTGACAATACCGGTCGATCTTTCGTGCTTCTTTTCTATCGAGATAATGGGTAGGATCGAAATCTTTAACTTCACAGGCAAACCGGGTCTTAAACTTAGTTACGTCAAACTGTTTGATATAGTCGCAGCCACTAACCCCATCCTGCAAACCCTTCCAGTATTCCTGAACGGTTTTGCCCAGTGGTGTGAGTGCGCCCAATCCGGTAACGACAACTCTTTTTAAAGCCATAATTTGCCTGTGATAATTAAAAGGGGAATTACTTGGCGTTTTCTTCCAAATAAGAAACAGCCTGACCTACAGTGGTAATGGTTTCGGCTTGTTCGTCAGGAATAGAAATATTAAACTCTTTTTCAAATTCCATGATTAATTCTACGGTGTCCAGGCTATCCGCGCCCAGGTCATTGGTGAAAGAAGCCTCTGAGGTAACTTCCGCTTCGTCCACTCCTAATTTGTCAACAATGATTTTTTTTACTCTTGTTGCAATGTCTGACATGATGGTAAGATTTAGTTAATCGGTGCAAAAATATACCTTTTGGATTAATTACAAAGAAAACATCCGGGGCCTCTGAAACGGTTCATTTACAAGTATTAAGCCGCTTCTTCAGCAAAATTTTTAGCCACCTCAAAGCTGCTTACTCAACGGTGAAATTTCTTATCTTGTTATAAATTATTCCTTATTTACAGTTCATGGGTTTAAAACAAATAGATCACGGATCAGAAGAATACCGGAAAATGATTGCTTTACGTAATCAAATCCTTCGCGCCCCTCTCGGTTTATCTTTTACGGAAGAAGAGCTGGAAAGGGAAAAAGAGGACATCCTGGTTGCGGCCTTTGAGGATGATGATATGCTGGGCTGCTGTGTATTATCGGCCCTGGATCCCTACAGGATGCGGCTACGGCAGATGGCTGTGATGGCAAACCTTCAGCGCAAAGGGATAGGTGCTTCTTTAATGAGCTTTTGTGAAACGCTTGCCCGCGATCGCGGCTGCAGGGTGCTGATGATGCACGCCCGGGATACGGCCATGGGCTTCTATGAAAAATTCGGATACCGGGTTACCGGTGAACCGTTCGTTGAAGTTGGCTTACCCCATCATGTGATGGAAAAAATGCTCTGACCTGTTTTCTAAGCTTTCTTAAGGTTTGCTACGATAAGTTTTCGTACCAGATGTTCATCATCCCCTTCAAATGCTTCCTTGGGAACGATAAAAAAAGAACGGCTGTCGAAATAGAGGTGAAAAAAAAATGGACTCTCCATCCAACTGCTGAAAGCATTCCAGTTCCAGGATTTACTTCCCCTTTCTGTTTCGAGGGTGAAACTGCGCTCATCCAATTTCACTCTGAAGCGGTCTCTGAAAGTTTGTGATCTTTTATAAACAGAATACGGTAACGCATACCAGAACGCGATCATCAGCACAAACCATAAAGCCGAGCTTACCAGAAAGGCGAGCGGATGTATTTTTTTAAAATAGAATAAAGCGGCAGATAAAATCGCGAATACATTCACAAGAACGATCATCACCTTGATCTCCTTTCTGCTGATAAAGTGATAACGAAGGGCCTGGATTACTTTATTTTTTTCGTAGGTGAAATAAGAGGAGATCATTATGCAAAGATATAGGTGATCTATGATCCTCGGTTTGGGATCTATGATTTAGGATATGAGATTTATGATATGCCATTTATTATCTGCCTTTTGATTTTTGACTTTTGATTTTTGATTTTTATCAATTTTCAATTTCCCTCTTACAACGCACCACTCACTATACTTATATCTCTTTTTTCCCTTCAACAAGATTTTTATAATGGCGGTCTTTATCCCGGTTGGTTTTTTTTTCGATATTCTTTTGGAACGCATCATTTAAGTCAACGCCTGTTTGATTTGCAAGGCATATCAATACCCAAAGTACATCGGCCATTTCATCAGCAAGTTCTTTTCCTTTATCGGAATCTTTGAAAGATTGTTCGCCGAATTTTCTAACCATGAGTCGCGACAACTCTCCTACTTCCTCCATTAAAATTCCGAGATTGGTAAGTTCATTAAAATAGCGAACCCCGACAGTTTTTATCCATTCATCAACGGTTGCCTGTGCTTTTTTTATCGTAATCTGATTGTCGTTTTTCATTCTTTATTTTTTGTATCAATAATGATGGTTACAGGGCCGTCGTTGATCAACGAAACCTGCATATCAGCACCAAATTCTCCGCTGCCCGGTGTTTGATGAAGTTCTGCTTCCAGTTTTGCTAAAAACATTTTGTAAACAGGTATTGCATGATCAGGTTTGCTTGCCCGTATATAGCTCGGCCTGTTCCCTTTTTTTGTCGACGCGTGCAACGTAAACTGACTTACTACCAATAACTCTCCGTTACAATCTTTCACTGAGATATTGGGTACTCCCTGCTCATCGTTGAAGATGCGAAGGTTTATAATTTTACTGCAAAGCCAGTTAACATCTTCTTCCGTATCGGAATCTTCTATCCCCACAAGGATTAACAAACCTTTTCCGATAGCAGATTTTACCCTGCCTCCGATGCGTACATCAGCTTGCTTCACCCTCTGTATAACAACTTTCATAGCTCGTTCATTGAATATCAGCACATTGGCTTTTTCTTTCCTTTTTTAGCGAAAATTCATGGCGAAAAAAAATAATTTCTTTCCACAAAAAGTGAAAAACCCCGCAAAATCAAACCCCATTTGAACTATGAAAATATGCACATTTTTTGTCCACAGGTTGGGGAAACATAGGAAACTGATCAATGGCATTCAGGGGATATTTTCGTTCTCTTCCCCAAAGGGACCCAGTTTCTTTTACCTTACTAACCAGACTTAATAAAATCTTATTATGCCAACGAAATAGCAATCGCCCCGGCGGCTTCAGTTCAGCCGTCAGTTTACGAAAGAGGGAGTAAGCCCTTTTGATATGTTTGAATATGACTATCGCACATCGGTCATTAAGAATCCGACGGGTGAAGTTGTTTTCCAGATGGATAATGTAGAGGTACCTAATTCATGGAGCCAGATCGCAACGGATATCCTGGCCCAGAAATATTTCCGCAAAGCCGGCGTTCCACAACCGGACGGATCAACAGGCCGTGAGACCAGTGTTAAGCAGGTTGCACATCGTATGGCTTATTGCTGGAAAGTGTGGGGTGAACGGTACAATTATTTTGAAACGACGCAGGATGCCCAGGTGTTCTACGATGAACTCGTATACTCGATCCTCAATCAGGCTTGCGTACCCAATAGTCCGCAATGGTTCAATACTGGATTGTTTGAAGTATATGGCATTAAGGGAAAACCTCAGGGACATTATTACGTCGATCCTACAGATGGTGAATTAAAAAAATCAACCTCAGCTTATGAACGCCCTCAACCCCACGCCTGCTTTATCTTAAGCGTGGAAGATGACCTGGTTAATGAAGGTGGCATCATGGATCTCTGGGTTAGAGAAGCAAGGATCTTTAAATATGGCAGCGGTGTAGGAACAAACTATAGCAGCATACGTGGAGAAGGTGAAAAACTCAGCGGTGGTGGTTCGTCCAGTGGCCTTATGAGCTTTTTGAAAATCGGTGACCGTGCTGCAGGTGCTATAAAAAGCGGTGGTACAACACGTCGTGCAGCTAAAATGGTTTGTCTCGATCTGGACCATCCTGAAATCGAATCTTTCGTAAACTGGAAGGTAGAGGAAGAGAAAAAAGTAGCTGCCCTGATTGCTGCGGGATATCCAAGCGACTATGAAGGTGAAGCTTATCGCACTGTAAGCGGACAAAACAGCAATAATTCCGTTCGTATACCCAACAGCTTTTTTGAGATTCTTGATAACGATGGAGACTGGGAACTGAAAGCCCGCAGTGATGGTCATACCATGAAAAAAGTAAAGGCCCGCGATCTCTGGAACCAGATCAATTACGCAGCATGGCGTTGCGCTGATCCGGGAACACAGTACGACAGCACGATAAACGAATGGCATACCTGCCCGGAAGGTGGTCCCATCAGGGCCTCCAATCCCTGCAGTGAATATATGTTCCTTGATAACACGGCCTGCAACCTGGCAAGTGTGAACCTCAGGAAATTCTTCAATGAAGCGAACAACAGCTTTGATGTTCCCGGTTTTGAATATACCAGTCGTTTGTGGACTGTAGTGCTCGAGATATCTGTACTAATGGCGCAGTTCCCTTCAAAAGAAGTAGCGCAGTTAAGTTATGATTACCGTACGCTGGGCCTTGGTTACGCTAACCTGGGAAGTATGCTGATGGTAAGTGGTATCGCTTACGATAGTGAAGATGCACGGGGCATTGCGGGTGCGATCACGGCGATTATGACGGGGATCGCTTATAAGACCTCAGCGGAGATGGCATCTTTCCTCGGGGCGTTTTCAAAGTTTGAAGAAAACCGCCCGCACATGATGCGTGTAATGCGTAATCACCGTGCAGCAGCTTATGATGCTTCGGAAGCTTACGAAGGATTGGGCAGATTACCACAGGGTATCAATGCAAAATATTGCCCGGATTATTTGTTGAAAGCTGCTACCAAAGCATGGGATGATGCCGTTCAGATGGGCGAAAAATATGGTTACCGTAACGCGCAAACCACGGTGATCGCCCCCACGGGAACCATCGGCCTGGTAATGGATTGCGATACCACAGGTGTTGAACCTGATTTCGCACTGGTAAAATTCAAAAAACTTTCCGGTGGAGGATATTTCAAGATCATCAACCAAAGTGTGCCTCAGGCGCTTCGCAATCTGAAATATGCTGAAAGAGAAATTGAAGCGATCGTTAATTATGCGAAAGGTCATGCTAGTTTAAAAGGCGCTCCTTACATCAACGAACAAACGCTTTTGGAAAAAGGATTCCTTCCAAACGAGATCGAAAAGCTGAATGCCGCCATGGCCAGCGCTTTTGAGATCGGTTTCGTCTTTAATGTATATACACTTGGCGAAGCCTGTTTACAACGTCTCGGATTTACACCTGAACAATATCATGACTTCGGATGGAGCCTGCTGGAAGCATTAGGATTCGACGAAGATGAAATTGAAGCGGCCAACACCTATATATGCGGCACCATGACGGTTGAAGGCGCTCCTTATCTTAAAGAAGAACACCTTCCTGTGTTTGATTGCGCGAATAAATGCGGACAGATCGGCCAGCGGTATATTCATGCACACGGGCATATCCGTATGATGGCTGCTGCACAACCATTCCTCAGTGGCGCGATCAGCAAAACAATAAATCTTCCGAACGAAGCATCTGTAGATGAAATTGCAGACTCTTATCGCCTGAGCTGGGAACTGGGTTTAAAAGCGTGTGCGCTTTACCGTGATGGTTCAAAATTGAGCCAGCCACTCAGCAACAAATCAGACAAGAAGAAAAAAACTGCAGAAACAGAAGAAGAGACTGCAGAACTTAGAATGGAAACCAGCATCGTTGATATGGGCAAACTTACCATCGATGAATTGCTGGAAGAAATAAATAAACGTGTTCAGAACAGTGCAGATACTTCCTTAAAAAGGCAATTGGCCCGTATTGTTGAAAGAAGGGCGTTACCGGCGAAACGCAGGGGTTTCACTCAGAAAGCAAAGATCAACGGTCAGGCTTTATTCCTTCGCACAGGAGAATATAATGATGGCACTTTAGGTGAGATATTTATTGATATGGCGAAAGAAGGAGCAACCATGCGCAGTATGCTGAACTGCTTCGCTATCGCTATTTCTATCGGCCTGCAGTACGGTGTTCCTTTGGAAGAATACGTTGAAAAATTTGTGTTCACCCGTTTTGAACCAGCAGGAATGGTTGATCATCCGAATATCAAAACAACCACTTCCATCATCGACTTCATGTTCCGCGCTCTGGCTTATGAATATCTGGGCCGCACAGACCTGGTTCATGTGCTGGATAAACCCGCAGTTGAAAATTTGGGTGATGCTGAATGGGATGAAACTACTCCCACTATCGGTGAACGCAAACATGAATTGAGTGAAGTTCGCGTGCTGGGAAATGTTCAACAGGAACCTTCAAAAAAAGCAGCCGCGGTAAAAGTGGCTAATGGTATGGATGCCATAAATGCTGCGAATAAATCTATGCAGGGAGACGCGCCAGCTTGTAATACCTGTGGTCACATTACGGTAAGAAGTGGTACCTGTTACAAATGCCTGAACTGCGGAAACAGTTTAGGATGCAGTTAATGCTCATCTTGGGTTAGATAAGTAAACAAAGCCACCGCATAGACGGTGGCTTTTTGTATTGTGATACAGGAATGTAAGACTAGATATTATCTTTGCGCCCATGGCAAACGAGACAACCCAACAATCCGACCAGCAATCGTTTTTTACCACCCTGATCGGCCATTGCAAGGAATACGGATTTATATTTCCATCTTCTGAAATATACGACGGACTTAGCGCCGTTTATGACTATGGCCAGTTAGGCTCACAGTTAAAGAAAAATATTCGCGATGAATGGTGGAAAAGTATGACCCAGCTTCATGAAAACATAGTAGGTATCGATGCTGCAATTTTCATGCATCCTACGGTTTGGAAAGCCAGCGGCCATGTTGACAACTTCAGCGACCCAATGATCGATAACAAAGACAGCAAGAAAAGGTATCGTGTGGATCACCTCATCGAAGGATTCGCGGATGAATTGAAGAAGAAAGACGAAAATGCAGCGAATGCACTTCTTTCATCAATGGATGAATTGCTGAAAAATGATGACTACCCAGGATTGAAAAAACTCATCGAAGACAATAAAATCAGTTGCACGGTTAGTAAAACCGCAAACTGGACCGATGTACGCCAGTTCAACCTTATGTTCTCAACTGAGTTTGGCGCAGTGTCTTCAGAAGAAGGAGAAAATATTGTTTACCTCAGACCGGAAACAGCACAAGGCATCTTCGTAAACTTTTTAAACGTGCAGAAAACAGGTCGTATGAAGATCCCTTTCGGAATTGCACAAATTGGAAAAGCATTTCGTAACGAGATCGTTGCACGCCAGTTCATCTTTCGCATGCGTGAGTTTGAACAAATGGAAATGCAATTCTTTGTACGCCCCGGTTCACAAATGGAATGGTACAGGTATTGGAAAGAGACCCGGAGGAAGTGGCATGAAAGTATGGGTATTCCTTCGGAAAAATTGCGTTATCATGATCATACCAAACTTGCACATTATGCAGATGCAGCCTTAGATATAGAATTTGAATTTCCCTTCGGCTGGAAAGAACTGGAAGGTATTCACAGCCGCACCGATTTCGATCTCAGCCAACATGCCAAATACAGTAAGAAAAAAATTCAATACTTCGATAACGACCTGAATGAAGAAGGTAAGCCAATCGGAAACTATACGCCATATGTTGTGGAAACTTCTGTAGGTCTGGATCGCCTTTTCCTCACCATTCTCAGCCTGGCTTATGCGGAAGAAAAATGGCAGAAAGAAGATGGCAGTGAAGACAGCCGGGTTGTACTTCGTATTCCTGCAAAAATTGCTCCTACCAAACTCGCGATTCTTCCTTTATTGAAAAAAGATGGATTACCTGAACTTGCGCGTGAGCTCATGGATGAATGCAAAAGCAGTTTCATGTGTTTTTATGAAGAGAAAGATGCCATCGGTAAACGCTATCGCAGGATGGATGCGATTGGTACACCTTTCTGTGTAACAATAGATCATCAGACCAAAGAAGACAGAACCGCAACCATTCGCTACCGTGATGACATGAAGCAGGAAAGAATCCCCATGTCGGAAGTGAAAAAACGGGTACTGGAAAAAATCGGCTAACCGTAGATCTCCTGGTGGATCGATTTTTTGTCGTAACCCATTTCGAGGATTGTTCTCTTAGCATCATCTATCATGCCTTTCCAGCCACAAAGGAAAAATGTTGCAGGAGGCCTTTCCATGCACAGCGATTCATAGATCTGGTGAACATAACCTGTATTACCTTCCCATATTTCGCGGGAAAGTGTAGGTATAAAATGAAATAACGGATCTTTTTGTTCCAGTTGTTTCATTTCATTATAGTAGAGTAAGCATTTTTACCCCGGCATCCGAAGATCAGGTATATATTATTATGGGGAATGTTATGATTCTGGATATGATGAACCATACTTCTGAATGGTGCGATGCCTGTGCCCGTACAGATGAGAAAAAGATCTGTCTCAGTCAGATTTTCAGGTAATGTAAAAACACCGAGGGCGCCGCGAAATGTCAGTTCAGAACCAATATTCACTTCGTTGAAAATCCAGTTGGTGCCTAATCCCATTTTATCCAGAACAATGATCAGTTCAAACACATTGGTTCCGTCCGGCCAGGATGCAATCGAATAACTTCTCCATCTCTTATTGGGCTTCTCATGAATCGGTAGATCGAGCGTAACAAACTGACCGGGTTTGAAATCAAACGAGTCCAGTTCCGGTACCTGGATCCAGTAACGGCGCGTGTCTTCAGCCTCCTCTTCTATTCTGATAACAATACCTTTTCGCCACGGTAATAACATAGCGCAATTTTGCATTAAGGTAAGCCATAAAAACTAATCTCTTCCCTTCAATGTCAATATGGAATTATTAATGGTATGTAATGTTGCTGTCGGATACATAACCAACGTACGTACGGTTGTTGATTGTTGTAAAACGGGTTGATTGACTGTATTTCCCGGAATATAAACATCACTGTATTGATCGGGAACACTGCCGCAACTCCAGTTTGATGCATTCGCCCAAACGTTATTTATCGCACCGGTCCATACGTTTCTGTATCTTAAAATAATCGGAGCACCATTTCCGCCATCCACCACGCACCGGTAAACATACCCGGTAAAGTTTCCCGGAGCTGCATTGATTTGAAGTGTGCCGGTATTATAGCCGGAGTACTGAGGCCCCGAAATGATGTTCTGAAATCCTGAACCCATATCTACCTGCCATTGATATGTTGTCCCGTTTTGTGCACTCTGAAACTGAATATCGGAACCGGCGCAAAGGTTTGCCGAAGCCGACTGTATACTGGCTTCACTAAGCCAAAATTCACTGAATGAATTCACTGTTAATTCCGCATAATACCCCGCATCATAAGGAATGATATCCACTGAGGCGCCCGGAATAAACTGAAACAACCCACCCTGGTCATCTGCAAGGTTTCCATTTTCATCGGATACCACGCCGGTATATTTTGTTATACCCAGTAAATAAGCGTCATTCAAAACCGGACAGGCGCCGCAGGCTGCTGCTGATCTCAGCGCCTCAACCTCACTATCAGTAAAGTATAAACGAACTTTCACGTTTGTTGAAGGCTGATTCCCGGGGCGGATTACAAAGTTTCTGTTGAGGTAATATTCATTATTACTAAATCTTACACTTCCCGTATATGGATATACTGAAACACGGGTTGTTCCAAGATCCTGTCCCATGGAATTTATGGAAGCAATTATCCTGCCCGCAAATTGAAAATCGGTCCATTGCGATCCGGAAACTGCCTGGCTTAATTCCTGATTTACTCCGGCATAAATCTGCTTTCTGTCATAAATATGTATATCGTCTATTCCAATTCCCTCTTCGTTCACACCAACATCACTTGCAAGTACAAAACGGATTTTTAAATTGTTAATTCCTGCAGGCAAAGGAATGGATGCTACATGCCAATAGGATTTGCTTGCCTTCCAGTTATTGGACCCTGCGTTGTCATACCAGTTTGTTCCCAACCCTGCCGTACCCAGTTTCTGCCATGTGGCTCCATCAGTACTATATTCCATCCATGCAAAATCAAAATCAAATTCTATCAGGTTATTAAAACTGAATGAAAGCATTGGCTCAGTCAGCGAACTCAGGTCAAAACAGGGAGAATACAAATAAGATTTTTCATTGTCATTATAATTCCCCACCAGCGAGGTAACCCAGGCCTTCTCGCCATTGGCAGCCCTGTTCATTCCCGATTTATCAGGGTGGCCCCATTGCCATGAACTGTTGGTCCCTTTCGTATACCAATACCCGTCATTGTATTCGAAACCTTCGAGGTAGGGATAAGCTGTGATCAACGGTGAATTGTGAACGGAATAATCCAGAATGCTGTCATTCGATGCATAATTATCTCCGGCTGATGAAATCCATGCCTGGATGTTATAATCCTGGAATGCCGTCATATCTACTGTGCTGCTGAAACTAAAATTGGTTGAGGCGCCTGCAGCCAGAGAAGAAAGGGTTTGAGTGAATACAGCGCCCCCATTTACCCTGTAACTTAAAGCGATATTGTTTCTTGTGGAGTTACTGTAATTTTTTATTTGCAGCGTTATGATATTTGCGGAACCCAGACCGCAACCCTGCGTTGATGGACTAACCACCTTCAATAATGCTACATCATTAACCGCTTCGGAAATTTTAATGTTATCAAAGCTATATCCGTCATCCTGATCAACATAAGGATCTACAACATTCACTGAGGTAAAAGCCTCCTGTCCAAACCTTAATTGAAAGCTGCTGGATACCGATCGTCCCGAAGTCAAAGTATCCAGCACATCATTGATATTTATTGACACTTTCTTCCATTGACCGAGATCCGCCTGGTTAATGTTAAGATCGTATGCTTGTGTCCACACTGCATTATCGGTCCCTCGTAACCAAACTCTATTTCCTGCTGCATCCGGCTGGCCATGATTTTTATAGACAAAATCGGCACGTAGCTGCCTGGTTAAATCGTAATTCGAAAGGTTGAATGTCATGGTTAAGCTGTCTGCATTCAGAGGGCCATAAGGATATTGATCCAATGTGATGGCTTTTGTTCCTTCATAAGCAAGACCACTGTTTATGAATGTTCTCGCGCGCCCGCGTGCTGAAGACCGGGCTATATCCACGCGGTCATCACCTTCGATACCGAGCGTTGAGACATAGGTACCTGAAGTGGCTGATTCAAAGCCATCGCTGACCGGAAGTGTCACCGCAGGATTAGCAAGGTTCCTGATAGTGGAAGTCGCTGTATCATTTTCAGGTTGATTATCACCGGCTCGTTTAACCCATGCCGTTATATGATATATTCCTGCCGGGGAAAATGCATTTGTTGGAGAAAAACTATACAGCCTTTCCCCAAGGGCAGGTATACTAACGGAGGAAACTTCCGTTATAACAGCGCCTGAATTGATACGGTATGAAATACTGTAGGATCCTGTTGTGGCGCTATTATCAAGATTTTTTATGCGAAGCTTAACGGTACTTGAAACGGGCAGGGCCGTGCTTGTTAATTCTCTGCCGGAAACCGGCGATACAATCGCAACAGCTTTCATGTTGTTATCAAACTGGCTAAGGGAACAGGTTCCACTTACCGGTTTCACTTTTATACCTAAACTTCTCCTTCCTCTTATCCCTGATATTTTTGCAGCAACTGCGAACCATGAACTATCTGAGGCATCCAGACCCTTGACCAAAAAATTCGTGGCTGCCGTATTCCCTATCAGGGCCATACTGTCTCCTTTCAACTGAAATACATCATAATCCGTAGCAGTGCTTATCGCTGACCAGTTTAACTGTGCATATCCTTCACAAGGAACTGAAGCTGTAACTACTGGTTGCCCAAGTACTGTAAACACATTGTCAGATTGATCCACGTAACTGCTGCTGTTTCTTGCCACCCTGATCAGGTACTGCTTGCCCGCTGCATTGGGAACCGTCCAGGCCAAAGACTTTGCACTAAATAATGCGGTGCCTATCGTAGTCCAGTTCGATCCATTATCGGAAGAATATGAAACAGTGAAATTATTGGTTTCATTTCCACCTGCTGACCAGCGGATATATTCAGTCTCACCCGGTACAAGCGTTTCTCCTCCTGAGGGGTATTCGACGGTCACACCATTCATATCAATCTGATAAACCAAAAAATACCTCTGGCTACCTGTTGGAAGTGCAAATACTGAAACATCCAGAGAATAGTTTCCCGCAACGGGATTATCGATCACAATCTGTTCTATGTTGTTGAGATGATCGGCGCCCCTTGTTGCATTTGCCGAAACATTTGAAGGATTGAGAATGAAGGGACGGTACAATGATAACGAAGGATCCGTTACAGTGAGATCCAGGTCATTCACCAGTTGTGTTGCGCTGTTAAGTGCTCCCGGCTGATCTGCCCATACCAACATAACTTTTAATCTTCTTGCACCGGAAGGAACCGCGATGCCGTGATTGATGGTTCCTCCGTTTATCACCGATGTTTCCGAAAAATAATGACCGGCTTCCAACGCTTCAACAGCTTTTCTCGCATTCAACATGCCGAAACCAAACGTATAATCAGGGCCGGGATTTCCAAGGTCTTCCGCTGTATTGCATAGTATCCCTTTGATAAGTGAGGAAGGTGCTGTAGCTCCGCCATGTTGCTGTCGGTAAGATTGCTGTAACAATGCCGCCACCCCCGTAACTACAGGTGCCGCCATTGAGGTACCGTAATTGGTTGCATAACTGTCATTAGGATAAGTGGAGACTGTTGCGAAACCATTTGCTACAATTTCTGGTTTGATACGCCCATCCGACGCAGGACCACGGCTGCTAAAACTCGCAATCTGATAATTGGATTGATCAATGGCACCTACGGTAAGCACATTTTTCGAAACCTGCCAGCCTGTTTTCATTGTGCCAAAAGAAGAAGGGAAGGGTGTGCAACTGTAACCGCCATCATTTCCTGCAGCGAAAACATGTAAAACATTTTCATTGAGATCCAACGCCTGCTGATCTGCATAAATACTTAAGAGATTATAGACCCTGTTTCCATCACAACCTGTTGCGGCGGAATAATAAGAATTATTGGTTACCGGCATATTATAATCCTGTAAGTACACAGGTGCATTAACCACCACATCGCTGAACCACTGATCAATTAAGTGGGCCGCCGGCGCCATACCCTGGTTACGTGGATTTAAAAACCCCGCTCCTGCAACTGTTCCTGCCGTATGGGTACCATGCATATCCGATGGCCAGGGCAACCGGGTGATAACCTTTCCTGAGAAATCAACATGCGTATTGATATCTGCATTATCGCCCAATCCAACCACAACGCCCTGACCGCGAAGATTTCTGCCAAAAGGATTTTGTAAGGCACTTACACTATGAGTCGCGATATCATTATAATTAATTGGAGAATCTTTAATATAAACCTCCCGTATAAATGAAATAAATGGCTGGGCTGACAATAAAGAAAGTTTGTTCGCATCCGGCTGAACAACAATCATATTTGGCAATTCATAACGTGACTCCGGAAAACCAAATCCCATCGCAAGAAGTTTTTCTCTCGCCAATTTTTTGTCTGAAGCATGAAACAGCGATAGCGCAAAAACCGTGGATCCTTTACCGTATGCACCAGTTCTTTTGGATATCTGCCTGTCAATTTTCCAGAAAGAGGGAAGTTGATCCACAGAAATTATGCCCAGAGAGGCTGCACTATTGAAATCAAATTCAACTGCCAGAGCGGCCTCATATGTATTGTTATTCAGATATTGACCCAGGAATAAACCTTTGGCCGGGAAAAGCTTAAGGTTACCGGCTGAAGGAATGTTTTCAAACTGCACCAACGCATGATACCTGTTTGCAAACAAGGTGGCTTCAAGAACAGATCTGTCAAATTGCTTTTGCAGGATATTACCGGAAAGTTCAAAACTTCCATTAGCCAGTATGACCTGGCGTGTTCTATTTTGCGCAATACCCTGCTGACTTAAAATATATAATATAAGAAAGGCAAGAAAGCGGGCTTTTTTCATACAGTGAGTGGTTCTGGGTATTCGGGCTTTTTAGGTTTGTAAAAATATAAACAAAAAAACCAGCAAACGATTTTTGATTAAGGGCCCGGGCATGAATTATCTTTGCGGCGGATGAACCTGGATGTGTTGATGGATTTTTACAGGAATGATTCCCGCAACAGTCTTATTGCGGATGGAGCCTTATCGGCATTACCCAGCCACTTCCATCTTTCTGGTTTACAGGGAAGCGCTTCACAGTTTGTTTTCAGCGCAGTATATGCAAACGAAAACCTCAAGCAGTTCAACCACCTGATCATACTCAGGGATGCGGAAGAAGCTGCTTATTTCCAGAACAGTCTGGAAAACCTCACCAAGGCACTTGATATTTTCTATTTCCCTTCGTCTTTTAAGAATAAGAAGAATTATCGCCTGTTGAACAGCAGCCATGTGATGCTGCGCACCGAGGCACTGACCCGCATCCTGGCGGGTGGAAATAAGAAAGTACTGGTTACTTACCCCGAAGCGATTTTCGAAAAAGTGGTGCTTTCCAAAACCTTATCCGAAAATATCATCAGCCTGAAACAGGCAGACCTGATCGACCTGAACAGCATCCTGGAAAAATTTGTAAGCTATGGTTTTGTGCGAACAGACTTTGTATATGAACCAGGACAGTTCGCGTTGCGCGGAGGCATTCTAGATATTTATTCCTATGGCAATGAAAAGCCTTACCGAATAGAATTATTCGGAAATGAAATCGACAGCATAAGAATATTCGACGCGGAAAGCCAACTCAGTGAGCGCAAACTTTTACAGGTAAGTATTATACCGAATGTGGAAACCAAATTCGATACCGGTGAAAAAGTTTCCATCCTCGATTTCATGCCGGGAGATACGATGATCTGGATGCAGGACTGGAATTATATCTATGAAAAGCTCGAACAACAGGTTGAAGACCTGAACATATTTCTTGAACTAAAAAAAGAGTCTGGTTCAGATCATGTGGATGATGAGCTGGAAACTACTACAGTTGCTGACCTGAGTAAAGAAGATTTTATTCAACCGGATGTGTTGAAAAATAAGATCGCAGGATCTCATCTGATCGAAATTGGTGCGAAGGCTTTGTTTCCACATGAGCAACCGGTTGAAAGTATAGCATATCATACAAAAGAACAGCCCGCTTTTAACAGGCAGTTCGACCTGCTTATTAAAAACCTGCAGGATTACGAGGCAAATAAATACAATATTTTTCTTTTTGCTGAAAACCCGCGGCAGTTAGAAAGGTTGCATACCATATTCACAGACCTCAAAGCGGGGGTACAGGTTACACCGATCGCCGTTTCCATACATGAAGGATTTGTGGACCACGATCTTAAGCTGATTTGTTATACGGATCACCAGGTTTTTCAGCGCTATCATAAGTATAAAGTCCGGCAGGCCTTTAGTAAAAACAAGGCGCTGACATTAAAGACCCTTCGCGAATTACAGCCCGGTGATTATGTATCGCATATCGACCATGGAGTTGGCGTATATAGCGGTTTGCAAAAAATAGATGTGAATGGGCGTATGCAGGAAGCAGTAAGGATACAATATAAAGATGGAGACCTGCTTTATGTAAATATATCTTCCTTACATAAAATCAGTAAATACAGCGGTAAAGAAGGTTCGGTGCCGAAAATGAATAAACTCGGCAGCGATGTCTGGGCCAAACTCAAAGACAAAACCAAGAAACAGGTTAAGGATATCGCCACAGATCTAATCCGCCTATACGCCCAACGGAAAGCACAGGAAGGATATGCACATGGGCCCGACAATTATCTGCAAACTGAACTGGAAGCAAGTTTTATTTATGAGGATACACCCGACCAGGCTAAGGCGAGTGAAGATGTAAAAAGAGATATGGAGAAACCTTCGCCGATGGACCGGCTGGTGTGTGGAGATGTGGGCTTCGGCAAAACGGAAGTAGCCATCAGAGCAGCGTTTAAATCTGTTGCGGACGGAAAACAGGCTGCTGTTTTAGTTCCCACAACAATACTTGCCTACCAGCATTACAAAACCTTCAGTGAAAGATTGAGAGATTTTCCGGTCACAGTTGATTTCATTAACCGGTTTAAATCTGCAAAAGAGAAAAAAGAAACCTTAAAAAAACTGGAGGAAGGTAAAGTAGACATCATTATCGGTACGCATGCCCTACTGGGGAAAGATGTTAAGTTCAAAGACCTGGGCGTGATGATCATTGACGAAGAACAGAAATTCGGTGTGGCTGCAAAAGAAAAATTAAAAACATTGCGCGCCACGGTGGATTCACTTACACTTACGGCAACGCCTATCCCAAGAACTTTACAGTTCAGTTTAATGGGGGCAAGAGATCTGAGTATCATCAATACGCCACCGCCTAACAGGCAACCCATCCAAACAGAAGTACAGGTATTCAACGAAGACAATATCCGCGATGCGATTTATTACGAAACAGAAAGAGGCGGACAGGTATTTTTCATTCATAACCGGGTTAAAGGGCTTGCGGAAATGAAAGGCTTCATCCAGGGGCTATGCCCCGATCTCAGCATCGCTTATGCACATGGCCAAATGGAAGTCGATGAACTGGAAGATACCATCCTCGATTTCATGGATAAAAAATACGATGTGCTGGTTTGCACCAATATCGTTGAAAGCGGAGTGGACATCCCGAATGTAAACACCATCATTGTAAATAACGCGCACCAGTTTGGCCTCAGTGATCTTCACCAGCTACGTGGACGGGTGGGGCGCAGCAATAAAAAAGCGTTCTGTTACCTGCTTGCGCCGCCATTAAGTACGCTGCCTGTTGACAGCAGAAAAAGACTGACAACACTTGAACAATACAGTGAACTCGGCAGTGGATTCCAGATTGCCATGCGAGACCTTGATATCAGAGGCGCGGGAAATCTTTTGGGAGGAGAACAGAGTGGCTTTATTGCAGAGATAGGTTTCGAAATGTACCAGAAAATTTTGGATGAAGCCATCCGCGAACTGAAGAGAAACCAATTCCGTGATCTCTTTAAAGAAGAAATTCAGCAACAGGATGATTTTGTAAAAGACTGCAGTATTGATACAGATCTGGAAATCCTTATACCCGATGCCTATGTAGAAAGCATTACGGAAAGGTTGAGCCTTTATTCAAGGCTGGACAATTGTGAAACAGAAAAAGAACTGCAGGATTTTCATACAGAACTTATGGATCGCTTCGGACCTGTGCCAACCGAAGTGGAAGACCTTTTCACTACCGTTAGAACCAGGAAACTGGCTGTGGAATTAGGATTTGAAAAACTATTTCTGAAAAATGAAACATTGAAATGTTTCTTCGTGGGTAATCCCGAATCGCCGTATTTCCAGAGTGAAACCTTCAACAGAATTCTTCAATTTCTTCAAACGGGAACCAATAAAGGCAAGTTAAAACAGGTGGGCAAAAATGGAATCCTTGTGGTAGACAATGTGCGGAATATGCATGCGCTCTGGAGTTTTCTGAGCAAGATGCATGCTTATGCCCTTCAGGCGAATATCCCGGCTGCATAAAATTAAAAAGCCACCTAAAGGTGGCTCTTCAATAATTTCGGCTGACAATTACCAACCTTTCTTCGCAACACCATCTTTTATTGCCTGGTTTGCTTTTTCTTCAGAAAGCATGGTCGTCATTTTATTTCCTTTCCCGTCGTGGCCCTGAGCCATGTAACCACCGCGGGCGGTTTTTGTAATCACTGCGTCTTGCATGGGCACATTTTTCTCTTTTGTTTTCATGCAATAGGCCGTTAACATTTTTGACATCGTGATAAAAGTTTAATGTTAGAAAAGTGGATTGGTTAATTCAACGGGGTACAAGCTACTAAAAATAGCTTATCCGCCAAAACAACGGACGTTATGCGTCGATCTTGGCGTACTTGGCGTGTGTTTCAATGAATTCACGGCGGGGTGGAACTTCATCGCCCATCAGCATACTGAAGATCTCATCCGCTTTCACCAGGTTATCTATGGTTACTTGTTTTAATGTACGTGTTGCAGGATTCATAGTAGTCTCCCAAAGTTGTTCCGCATTCATCTCTCCCAAACCTTTGTATCGCTGGGTGTTCACAGAATCATCTTTACCCTGCCCGAATTTTTTTATAAGTGCTTTACGTTCTTCATCATTCCATGCATATTCCTGGTCTTTTCCTTTTTTAACCAGATAAAGTGGAGGTTGTGCAATAAACACATAACCCTGTTCTACCAGTTCTTTCATATAACGAAAAATGAAAGTAAGAATCAATGTAGCGATATGACTGCCATCCACATCAGCATCCGTCATGATGATCAGCTTATGGTAGCGGAGTTTTGAAAGATCAAGCGCTTTCGCGTCTTCTGCTGTTCCGATTTTCACGCCCAGTGCGGTGAACATATTGCGGATCTCCTCATTATCGTAGATCTTATGTTCCATGGCTTTTTCCACATTCAGTATCTTACCACGAAGCGGGAGAATGGCCTGGAAACTACGGTCACGCCCCTGTTTGGCTGTACCACCCGCCGAATCTCCTTCCACCAGGAAGAGTTCACATTTACCCGGATCTTTTTCAGAACAATCTGCAAGTTTCCCGGGCAATCCACCACCCACCAGCACACTTTTACGCTGCACCATGTCACGTGCTTTTTTCGCGGCGGCACGTGCCTGTGCGGCAAGAATAACTTTTTGAATAATGGTCTTCGCGTCCTTAGGATTTTCTTCCAGATAATTCTCCAAAACGCGGCTCAGGGTAGTGTCCACGATACCCATTACTTCGCTGTTTCCGAGCTTTGTTTTGGTTTGACCCTCAAACTGCGGCTCAGGAACTTTAACGGAAATAACGGCAGAAATACCTTCCCGGAAATCATCACCTTCAATCGACACTTTCGCTTTTTCAAACATCCCTTCCTTCTCCCCGTAACTTTTAAAAACCCGGGTGATGGAACGACGGAATCCCGCGACATGCGTACCTCCCTCAATAGTGTTGATGTTATTTACATAACTGAAAATATGTTCCTGATAACTGGCATTATAGATCATTGCCACTTCAACGGTCACATTGCTTTTTTCATCATAACCCTCGCAATAAATTGTTTTGGGAATAAGTGGCTGCCGACTGCCATTTTTATCTACGTTCTCTACAAATTCAACAATACCGCCTTCACTATAAAATGTTTTCGAGTAAGGGTTGCCGTTATCCTCCTTTTCCCGCATATCTGTAAGCGTGATCCGTATGCCCCTGTTCAGGTAAGCCAGTTCTTTCAACCGGGCTTCCAGGATATCTTTATTATAAACTGTGGTCGTGAAAATGGATGCATCTGGCCAGAAGTGAACGGTGGTTCCTGTAAGTTCACTGTTGCCAATTTCCCTAACCGGATATTGCGGGATACCGGTATGGTATTCCTGTTCAAATATTTTTCCATCGCGTTGCACCGTTACATGAAGCCTGGTACTGAGCGCGTTTACGCAACTCACCCCTACCCCATGCAACCCCCCGGAAACTTTATATGTATCCTTATCGAACTTACCTCCCGCGTGAAGAACCGTCATTACGATCTCCAGGGCTGATTTTTTTTCTTTGGTATTTATTCCTGTGGGAATGCCGCGACCATCATCCTTAACTACGATGGAATCATCCTCATCAATGATTACATCTATATTCTTACAGTAACCGGCGAGCGCCTCATCAATTGAGTTGTCCACCACTTCATAAACCAGGTGATGAAGTCCTTTTACACTGATATCCCCGATATACATCGCCGGACGCTTACGCACCGCTTCCAGGCCTTCCAACACCTGGATGCTATCCGCCCCATAGGCAGTGTTTGGCAGACTAACCACTTCTTCTGTTGTATCCATATTTATTTTGTAAAATCAATAAAAAAAACCGGTGAGGCGTTCAGCTTTTTAAAGCCCTGATTTTTAGTTGATTCTGTGAGAATTCCAGCCTTCAATTCCGGTGGGTTCTGTTATTGTTTAAAACCCTTGCGAAGTTACAAAAAATAAGGGGTTTTTAGTGATAAAAGAAGCTCAATTTTATCCCCCGTTTCCAACCGGCATGTGACTATCCCAAATTGTTGAAAAAAACCATATTTCTTTAATCTGAACCCCCGCACCCTATCTCTTGTTATCTTTGCATGCGCATGCATAAAATTCCTCCATCTCTTTCTCCGGTCTTTAACCAGGTGATGCCTGTTTTACAGGGAAAGGATATATTGTTTTCGGTTGAGCGTCAGGTTCCGGGTTCTGTCCATTATTCCATACGCCGGTTCCGGCGTGACGTATCCTGGAATCTGGAAGACAAGGGGGCCTTAATATATCATGTAGAAAAAAACAACCCCGACAACCATTATCTGGAACTCCGGTTTTGTGTTACGGGAAACATGTATTGCAGGGAAAAACAGGTGGATTGCGATCAGTGTAAACTTCACGCATCTTCAGATTGTATGGCAAAAACAGAAAGCGTTGACCTGCTCAGTTTTATATTTTCACCTGCTTATCTTCAGCAGTTTACGAGAAACGATGAGGTTAGCCAGGTACTGGCTGATAAGGTGATCTATTTCAGTCATGAGAAATCGTTTACACGGATCCTACCTCTTTGTTCTAAGACCCGCCTCACATTAAATGCCCTGCTTAACCACACCTATAC
>JAEWDG010000136.1 GCA_023390215.1 Bacteroidota bacterium
AGCGCATGCACTCAGCATACTGGAACAATTAGCAAAAAAACATCCTGAAATCATCCCGGAGATTAAAACGATTATCGATATTCATATTCCGGAAAAAACAGCAGCGCTGCGGATGCGCACGCGTTGGCTGAATAAGGGCTAAGCCTGCATTTCCTGCTTTCGTAATGGTGGAACATTCACATCAGGCTCCCGGTAAAATTCTTTTATAATCAGCCTCAGGTTCTGATCTTTTGTAAAATAATTATATACCCAGTTCCAGAAAACGAAGAACCTGTTTTTCACACCGAGAATTAGCATCAGGTGTAAGGACATCCAGATTAACCATGCAAATAAACCCCCGAAATGGAGTTTAGGTTTAGGTACATCAACCACTGCCAGATTCCTTCCCACCGTGGCCATAGAACCTTTGTCTTTATAATGAAACTCCTTCTGTGTTTCTCCTTTTAATTCAGCTAAAAAATTCTTCGCCAGTAAGGCGGCCTGTTGCATAGCTACGGGTGCAACCTGCGGATGTCCTTTAGGCCATTGCGGCTCCTCCATATATGCCACATCTCCTATCGCATAAATATTTTGTAACCCTTCAACTTCACATTTCCTGTTAACCCTGATCCGGTTTCCTCTAACGATCATTTCTTTTTCTATTCCATCAGGCACATTTCCTTTGATACCTGCCGCCCAGATCACCATATTGGATTCAAGGCGGGTTCCATCACTAAGTTGAACGGTATCACCGTTATATTCCTTAACAATAGAATTGAGCAGCACATTTACCCCAAGGTTATCGAGGTATTTTTTTGCCTGCTCCCCGCTTTTTTCGCTCATTCCATTCAGTAGCTTCCCTGTTCCTTCCACGAGGTAAATTTTCATCTCGTTAAAATCCAGTTCAGGATAATCCTTGGGAAGCACAAATCGCTTCATATCCGCGATGGCCCCACTCAACTCTACGCCTGTCGGCCCGCCGCCCACAATAACGGTTGTCATTAAACGCTTTCTTTTCAACACTTCTGAAGTTCGTGACGCGTCTTCAAAATTGTGCAGAAATTTATGCCGGAGCTGTAATGCTTCCGAAGTGCTCTTCATGGGAAAAGCATTTTTTTCGATCTGCTCGTTGCCGAAAAAATTCGTTCCCGCCCCCGTCGCAACTACAAGCTTATCGTAACTGAAATTCCCCGCATTGGTGATCACCATTTTTGCTTCCGGCAGCACACCTTCCACTTCAGCCATACAGAAGCGAACATTGTCTTCACCATGGAATACTTTACGTAAAGGGAAAGAAATATTGCTGGCATCGAGCCCTGCCGTAGCTACCTGGTAAAACAATGGCTGGAACTGATGGTAATTGACCCGGTCTATGAGGAGAATTTCAACATCTTTTTTTCCGGAAAGTTTACGGGCCAGTTTCAGGCCTCCAAAACCGCCTCCTAAAATGATAATTTTCATACCCGCTAATTTGATATCAAAATTACAGTATTTTCAATTATTTCTGAAAATAATATAACATTATATTTTACCGACAGGCATCTTATATCATGAATTGCGCCAAAAGGAGGTTGAGTCAGTAGAGAATACGGGTTTTAATGGTTTCCGGCACTCTTTTAAGGAGATCGATGGCATTACGGCTGAGGTTTTTATCTATATCCAAAACGACATAACCTATCCGGTCGTTAGTTTTAAGGTATTGTCCGAGGATATTGATCTTTGCTTTACCCAATGCGGTATTTATCTGGCTTAATACTCCGGGTACATTGCGGTGAATATGAAGAATGCGGTGCGCGCCTTCCTGCGGGGGTAAAGCGAGGGCGGGAATCGTGTGCGAACCCAGGCTGATGCCTTTTTCGAGATAATTGAAAAGCTTTCCGCTTACGTCTGCGCCTATATGACTTTGCGCCTCCTGTGTGCTTCCGCCTATATGCGGTGTCAGCAATACATTAGACAAGTGTTGAAGTTCGGTATGAAAAGGATCTCCGTTTTTTTCAGGTTCAACAGGAAACACGTCTACAGCAGCGCCACTTAGTTCACCTGAGAGCAAAGCTTTTTTCAATACGGAAAGGTCAACAACTTCTCCCCTTGCGTAATTGATGAGAACGGATCCTTTTTTAAAATGTTTGATATTGGTTTTATTGATGAGGTTCTTAGTTGTAGATAATTCCGGAACATGTAAGGTAACCACATCGCTTTGTTGCAATAATTCCTTAAGTGTCCGGGCATCGGTCGCGTTTCCTAAAGGAAGTTTTGTTTCAGTATCATAAAAAACAACTTTCATCCCCAGGGCTTCCGCCAATACACTCACCTGGCTGCCAATATTTCCATAGCCAATGATGCCGATGGTCTTGCCCCGAAGTTCATGGCTGCCGCCGGCATCTTTCATCCATTTACCTTCGTGTGCCGCACGGTTTTTATCAATGATCTTTCTTACCAGCATGATCGAAGCGCCGATGACCAGTTCCGCCACACTGCGTGTATTGCTGTAAGGCGCGTTAAATACCGCGACCCCCGCATCCGTAGCGGCATCGAGGTCAACCTGATTAACACCTATGCAAAAACAACCGATCGCCTGAAGCTTGGTTGCAGCGCTCAGCACCTCTGATGACACACGTGTCTTACTCCTGATCCCTAGAATATGTACATCACGAATCTCTTTTATAAGTTCAGCTTCGCTTAAAGCTCCATTTAATCTTTTTATAGCAGAATAACCCGAATCTGCGAACTGACGCGCCGCCGTCTCACTGATGTTTTCAAGAAGAAGAATTTTTATTTTTTCTTTTGGATAGCTGGTTAGTTTTTTTTCCGGCATGATCTTCTAAATGAACTTATTTTGCACAAAGATATTCTATAGATAACTAATACGCTTTGATGTCCTGTATTCTGAACAAAACCGTTAACCGGCTGGTTTCTATTCTTTTTTCCGGATTTTTTATCTGGAGCAGTTTATGTTTCGCTTCCTGTAATCAGTCTGCGAAATCCGGAAATGTTCTGGGGGATTCACTACGTGCTATCATTCTTCCGGAAACGGCGGCCCTCAACGCCGCGGATTCCGCCCGCATTCATGATGCTGCCCTGAACTGGTACGATTCTACTTTTCGCTATAATCCGTTGAATGGAGGTATGTTAGTTGCACGGAATGGCAACATTGTTTTCGAAGTGTATAATGGAACAGGGCACATACCGGGAACAGATTCAATAAATGCAAATACACCCACGCATATAGCATCGGTTTCCAAAACCTTTACTGCCATGATGATCCTGAAGCTTGTTCAGGAACATAAACTGGATCTGAATGCGGAACTGAAACAATATTTTCCTGACTTCAATTATCC
>JAEWDG010000165.1 GCA_023390215.1 Bacteroidota bacterium
AGATAGGCTCCTGAGGCTCCGAGCGAGACCATCATAATATCGATCATCAATGTTTGCCTGATCTGACGAATGGCTTTTTCAATTTCACCCGCGCGAAGGAGCCCGCTGTTGGAAACAAGTGAACTTAGTTCAGATAAACTGGGTTTGCAAAAATATACAGGGTGCATCAGCAGTTTCTGCAGCGCCGGTCCTGAACTATCCACGATAAGCTTTGCATGCTTATACGCCACAATACCCGCGATCTGGTCAAGCACGGCTAAAGGAAAATCGGGCGGCATACTACCACTGATAACAAAATAATCGAGCAGTGGAAGTTTGTCAATCACGTCGAGTATAATATCAATTTCTCTTATGCTAAGTTCGGCGCCGGGCATAACAAAACGATATTGGGCTGCACTTGATTCTTCTGTTACTACCAGGTCTTCCCTGGTTTCCCGGGCCTGCGGAATTACAATAGGTTCGATAAAATCCTTCCGGAGATTTTTTATCAACGCTTCACCATTCAGACCGCCTGCTGGAAAAATTGCAACCGATCTCATTCCCAGAGCTGCCAAACCTTTGGAAACATTTATACCTCCTCCCCCAGCGTGTATCAGCATATTATGACAGCGCAGTTTTTTATCTGCAATAAGTTGGGGGCAGAAAAGGGTTTTATCGAGGGCGGGATTAAGCGTTAAGGTGGCGATCATAACAAACGTTTGAAAACCGAAGATGCAACAAACTACAACTGCAGAAAACAATCTTTGTCAGCTTAAAGGATAACGCTGGTCAACCACCTTTGAAAATACGAAGGCCTCCGGTCGGAGGCCTGGTAGTGGGAGCACACGGGTTCGAACCGCGGACCCTCTGCTTGTAAGGCAGATGCTCTAAACCAACTGAGCTATGCTCCCTTATTTTGGGAGGGCAAAAATAGGATTTCTTATTATTCCGCAAAATTTTTCTTTGCCTTTTTCTATCATTTTCAAGTAATTGTCTAAAAAAGCTACTTTAAATTTCAGGAACTGCAAAAGAAATGTTAACTTAATAACATCATCAAAACCTTAACCATGAGCTTACTACATCAAAGATCCATGTCAGGAAAAAATATTCCTCATTGGGTGGTGATTTTGCGTGTTGTACTTGGCATCTGCCTTATCTACAAGGGAATCGACTTTATTCAGCACCGTGATCAGTTGGAAGCCTATTTCGCAAATGCCAAGAGTTTACAGAGCGTGGCATGGTTTGTAAGCTTTCTTCCCTGGGTACATATCATAGGGGGATTCATGATCCTTGTTGGATTGCTGACACGTTTCATGGCTCTCATTCAAATACCCATCATTCTCGGCGCTATCGTTTTCGTGAATATGACTACCGATGCTAATAAGATCAATCAGGGTGAACTGCCCTTGTCGTTCCTTATGCTGGTGCTGGTTATTGTATTTTTTGTAGAAGGCGGCGGATATATGTCGCTGGATAATATGATACGTAAACCTGTTAATAACCCATCAGTAGGAGAAGGATCGTTTGCCTGATATTGTTTTTCCCGCGGGTTTCGCATGTTTCCACCGATACAATAATTATCTGCGGCAATCCGGGAGGTCTGCGGGAACAATTTAAAAAATACGGTAAAAGACTTCGGATAAAACCAAAGCGACAGGTTTTATTAAAAATATTTGCAATTGAGTTATAAGTAAGAATCATCCGTAACATTTATCAGTGCTGATCTTATAAAAGGAGTCTTATTTTTGCAACATGGATCATCAGAGCATGTCGCACAATCCCAAATACCAGGAAGAGACGGAACTGCTGACCGAAGTAGTGCCCGAATTTTCTCTTATTGTTTGGAATGATGAAGTGAACACATTTGAATGGGTCATTGATACCCTGATCGATATCTGCGGACACAGTACAGAGCAGGCGGAACAATGCGCCATGATTATCCATACCAAAGGCAAGTACGCTGTTAAGAATGGCAGCTACGATGAACTTAAACCGCAGTGTGATGCCATCACCGAAAGAAATATCGGTGCTACCATTGAAGTGCTTATCTGATTATTTTTTTGAGAAGCGGTGTTTCAACTGATCGAGTGAATCCTGAAGTGATCCTCCCTGAAGATTTGCATTTTTCTGAAACTGCTGTTTTTTTTCCTGTCTGCCCTCCATGGCCTGCTTGATCGAAAGTTGAATACGCTTGCGTGCTACATCCACCTGTGTAATTTTTACCTGGACCTCCTGATTGAGTTTTAGGACCTGTGCAGGATCGGAAATAAACCGGTCAGCGATCTCAGAAATATGAACGAGGCCATCCTGTTTCACACCAATGTCCACAAAAGCTCCGAATTTAGTTAAGTTGGTCACCAGACCCGGCAGAACCATTCCTTCATGAATATCATCTATGCTATAAACAGCCGCGAATTTGAATTCGGAAATTTTTTCACGTGGATCGAGCCCTGGCTTTTCAAGTTGTTTGATGATATCTTTTAGGGTCAGGATCCCAACGTTATCCGTAACAAATTCTTTCAAATCAATTTTACTCAATAAAGTTTTGTTACCAATTAAAGTTGAAAGAGCGGCTCCGGATTTTTTTGCCATTTCTCTTACGATAGAGAATGTTTCCGGATGAACCGCACTGCGATCCAACGGATCCTCTGCTTCAGGAATACGAATAAAACCGGCACTTTGCTCAAATGCTTTTTCTCCCAACCTCGGTACATTCAACAGATCTTTCTTGGAACGAAAACCCCCGTTCGCTTTTCGGTAGCTGACTACCTGGTCTGCAATAGCAGGGCCAATACCGCTCACATAGGTAAGCAATTGCTTACTTGCTGTATTGATATTCACACCTACTTTATTCACACAACTCGCAACCGTTTGATCCAGCTTTTCTTTCAGCCTTGGTTGATTCACATCATGCTGGTACTGCCCCACCCCTATGCTTTTTGGATCAAGTTTAACCAGTTCAGCCAGAGGATCCATTAACCTTCTACCGATGCTCACTGCACCACGAACCGTTACATCATGATCAGGAAATTCCTGTCTTGCCAGTTCCGATGCAGAATAAATACTCGCTCCATCTTCATTCACCATGAAAATGGGAAGATCGGGTTGAAGGTTACGGATAAATGTTTCCGTTTCTCTTCCTGCTGTACCGTCACCAATGGCAATGGCTTCTATACTATATTTAGAAACCAGGTCTTTAATGAGCAACCCGGATTTCTCTAATAATCTTTCTTCATGAACATAGATCAGGTTGTTCTCCAACAACTCGCCATTTTCACTCAGGCAAACTATCTTACAACCTGTGCGATAACCCGGATCAATGGCCAGTAAACGTTTCCCTCCCAGTGGTGCGCTTAATAAGAGTTGACGAAGATTTTCCGCGAAAACCAGAATTGCTTCTTCATCAGCTCTCAATTTTAAGGCTGTTCTGAATTCAGTTTCCATTGCCGGTTGCAATAGTCTTTTGTATGCGTCGCGACCAGCTTTGGCGATGTGCTCTGCAACGTAATGTGTTACAGGTTTATAGGCTTCATGTATTAATGCAAGTGCATTTTCGTCAGAAGGCGCAATTTCAATTCGAAGAAACCCTGCAAGAAAACCCCGAAGAATAGCCAGGATACGGTGAGATGGAATTTTTGCTATCGGTTCCGCATAGTCGAAATAGTCTCGGAATTTGGCAGCTTCGGTTTCTTTATCGGAAATAACTTTTGAGAGCATCTGCGCTTCCTGCTCAAAAAGCTTTCTCATTTTATCGCGCACAGAAATATCTTCATTAATCTGTTCTGCAATGATATCTCTTGCTCCCTGAAGAGCCGCCGCCACTGAGGTAACTTGTTCTGTAAGAAAATCCGCTGCTTCTTCCTCGGGATTTCTATCGCCCGATTGAAGCAACCAATCTGCCAAAGGCTGCAGGCCCAGTTCGCGGGCAGCCATGCCCCTGGTTTTACGTTTTGGTTTATACGGCAAATAGATGTCCTCAAGTTCAGAAACGGTTGTTGCCGCATTCAATTTCTCCATTAGTTCAGGTGTCATTCTCTCCTGATCCGTAATGGATTTTATGATGGCGTCCTTACGTTCGTTGAAAGTTTCAATTTGTTTGGCCAGATCGATTATTCCCTGGATCTGCACCTCATCCAGACCACCGGTGCGGTCTTTACGGTATCGGGCAATAAAGGGAACGGTGGAGCCTTCGGCAGTAAGATCCAGTACTACCTGAACTGCGGCCGGTTTTATATTCAAACTATGCGCTATCTGATCTTTCATTTTGTTTTTATGGGGTTGCAAAACTAACCGGAGGTGAATAAAGAAAAAAACAAAAGATTACCGGTTTCATGAAAGAATCTTATTAGCATTTTTATTTTTGCAAGTCAACTGCGTGAAACATGTTCAACATTTTTGTTCGTTGTGTTGTTTTTTCATTTTTAGTGAATATTTCATTCCGGGGAAGTGCACAAATACGACTTATTCCAACAATCCACGGTTTACATAAAACCAATGAACAGTACAATTACGATTCGTTAAAGCTGATCCTTAAGAGTTTTCAACCTGATATCATTTTGGTAGAGATCCGCGATGAAGATAAAGATGCAGACTCCGCTTACCTCGCAGCGAATTATCCTTTTGAAATGCGCATGATGCGAACCTGGTTTCCA
>JAEWDG010000215.1 GCA_023390215.1 Bacteroidota bacterium
TCGTATAGAAGAAGGGAATTCCCTTGAAAAAGACCTGATCACCCGGATTGAAAAAATTGAACACGAAGAAGAGGCCATCCTCGTTCTGGAACCTCAGCGAAAGATCCGAATAAAAGAAGAGATCAAAACCCTGCTTGATGAACACGTGGGTAAAGAACATACCGATGAGAACAGACTGGAACAGGAACTGATTTATTACATGGAAAAGATCGACATTCATGAAGAGCAGATCCGTTTACGGCAGCATTGCGAATATTTTTTTGAGATCATGAAAACCGATGAACCGGGAAAAGGAAAAAAACTTTCTTTTGTACTTCAGGAGATCGGCAGAGAAATTAATACCACCGGAAGCAAAGCGTATGATGCGGCTATTCAGAAATGCGTGGTGAAAATGAAAGATGAACTGGAAAAAGCAAAAGAGCAGGTGCTCAATGTACTTTAGTAAAATTCCGACGATGAACCGCCTTTTTCTTTCAAGGGTTATGTCCGCCATGCTGAGCCTGGCAATGATCAGCGGATGTACGGAAATTGATCTGCACGAAAATCATACGCGCATTCCGGGGTTCAAATGGCAACACAGTTTTCCTGCAAAAGGAAATTTTATCATTACGGATACTTCAGCCTCATATAATATATATATAGTGCTCCGCCATACTGACGCATATAAGTATAGCAACATCTGGCTTAATCTTGGATTCCGTAACCCGGGCGACAGCACATATTTTAGAAAAATAAACCTGGAGCTGGCAACAGATGCAGGGGGATGGGAAGGTTCCGGAATGAACGATATCTGGGAAGTAAGGAAACTGATCGGAAACATGTATCATTTTTCTAAACCTGGTGAATACCATTATGAAATGAACCAGATCATGCGCGATAATCCCTTACCCGGGATCATGAGTGCAGGCTTAAGGGTTGAAAAAAAATGAGCCTGCCATTAACAAATTTTAACAGCCGGTCAATGTAATTTTCATCCTCCCTGGTCGTTAACCAACCAAAAACACAACAGGGCCAATCTATAGCAAGCATTTTTACCTTATTTTCGACCCGCATTTTTAACCGACAATCTCTACTAAGTGAATCGTAACCTCCTGGCCGCCATCATATGTTTGTGTATTACCACCACCAGTTTCGGGCAGCGCGACGACTACGCATACGTAACGAAAGGTGAATTTGGAATCTCTGCAGGCTTTGCTCATTATTTCGGAGACCTGAATACCAGGGCAAAACTGAACAGGCCCAAACCTGCAGCAGGAATATTCTTCCGCAAGCAATTCGGTAATTATGTTGGACTGCGGGTGGGCGCGCATTTCGCACAGGTTGGTTACAGCGATGTGTACAGCGATAATGAATACCAGAAAACCCGCAACCTGAGTTTCAATTCCAATATTTGGGAACTGGCGCTCCAGGGCGATTTTAATTTTTTCAAATTTGTTCCAGGAAACCCCGATTATGGCTTTACGCCTTATGTAACGCTGGGTGTGGGTGTTTTCTCCTATGACCCCTATGCCATGTATAATGGAAAAAAAGTTTATCTCCGTCCACTGGGAACTGAAGGACAGAACGTAGGATATGAAGGCAGAAGCCAGTACTCAACCATGGGCGTTTGTATACCATTTGGTGTGGGGATCAAATATAATCTCTCGCAAAAGGTGAACCTTCATGTGGAAGTAACCCACCGGTTTACCAATACGGATTATCTGGATGATGTAAGCACCACATATGCAGGTGCCGGAATTGGTGGCGACCGTAATAGCTTTCCTCCAGGCCCTAATGGCCAGCCGACCCTCGCCAATCTTATGCAGGATCGTTCTTATGAACTGGATCCACAGAACCTGATAGGAAGAGAAGGAAGGCAAAGAGGATGGAGCAAACAAAAAGATCAGTATATCATTGCTGAAATAGGGCTTTCCTTTAACCTCACACAATATCGCTGCCCCAGCAATTAATAGATAAGTATCCCGAATTATCGGCTCGTCTTGCTTAAAAACCTTAGTTTTGCGCGCATTCCCCGCAAAGGTTTATCATGTCAGTACGAGAGCGAATCGATCCTTCCAAACTTCCGGCGCATATTGCCATAATCATGGATGGAAACGGGCGTTGGGCCCAGGAAAAAGGTGAAGACCGCCTTTATGGTCACCTCCATGGCGTGGAAAGCGTAAGAAACATTGTGGAAGCTGCAGCGGAAATCGGTATTGGCTACCTTACATTGTATGCTTTTAGTACCGAAAACTGGGATAGGCCGGCTTATGAAGTATCCGGTTTGATGGAATTGCTGATCGATACCATCCGCAAAGAGGTTCCCACCCTGAATAAGAATAATATTCGTCTCCATGTGATCGGCGATACCAATATGTTGCCTGAAAATGCACGTGCGGAATTAAATGAAGCTTTGAAAGAAACCTCCACCAACACCGGACTAAACCTGGTGATGGCGCTGAGTTACAGCAGCCGATGGGAATTGCAAACAGCGATCAGGCAAATTGCCGCTGATGCAGTGGCTGGAAAGATCAGTCCGGAAGATATTGACCAGTCAACCATCCGGAGTTACCTGAGCACGAAAAATTTTCCTGATCCTGAACTGATGATAAGAACAGGCGGCGAATACCGCATCAGTAATTTTCTTCTTTACCAACTTGCATACGCTGAACTGTATTTTACAGAAACCCGCTGGCCTGATTTCAGAAAAGAAGAACTGTTTCAGGCCATCGTGGATTACCAGCACAGGGAACGCCGCTTTGGTAAAACCGGCGAACAGATAAAAAGCTAGAATGCGCTATGGAGCTAATATTCAGCGGTTTCCTTTAACAAATAGTTTTAATTATTGCCTTTAATTTGCCGCACGTTAAAAATCAATTGATGCAGAGGATCTACCAAAACGCGCTTGTGCTCGTCCTTTTTTTGTTTTTCACGCAATGGGCTACAGCGCAGGTCGACCCCAATGTGTCAGTTGATCCCGCATTGCAGGAGATCTTTAATTCAAGATATCCGAAAGAATATACAATAGATCATATTACGGTTACGGGTACTCAGTCTTTCGATCCAAACCTGATCATTTCCATTTCCGGCTTAGCCATCGGCGACAAAGTGTCTATTCCGGGTACAGATGCGTTCAGCAAAGCTATTGATAAGCTATGGCGTCAAAGCCTGGTTGCAGATGTACAGATCTATATCACGCGGCTTAGCGAAAATAACCGTATAGATATTGAGATTGCGATCACTGAACGTCCGAGGTTATTAAATTTCAGTTTTGTTGGTATTAAGAAAGGTGAACGCGATGATCTGGAAGGAAAGGTTGGTCTTGCTAAAGACCGCGTGCTCACTGAAAACATGAAACTCAGCGCGGTAGAAGCCATCAGGAAATTTTATGATGAAAAAGGATACCGCAATGCTTCTATCTCGGTGGAAGAACAGGTTGCGCAGGGTTCAAATAACGCCGTGAACCTTGTTTTCTATATCAATAAGAATAATAAGGTAAGGGTCAACTCTATCAACTTCACAGGAAACGAAGAGTACAGCGATCTGAAGCTGAAGAAAAAAATGAAGGGAACCAAAGAGATGACCCGCATCACCCTGTTCCCGGAAAAAGTGAGGAGCCCTTATGGCGATTCATCTAAAAATATGACCTTCTCCGATTACATGAAGGATGCAGGTTATTTATCTGTAACAACAACGCGTGATTTTATCGATCCGTACTTCCGTTTTAAATTATTCAGCGGTGCAAAATTCAATCTGAAAAAATACGGAGAAGACAAGGAGAAGATTCTGGCCTTTTATAATGCAGAGGGTTTCAGAGACGCCGAACTGCTGGCGGATACCGTGTTTTACAGCAGCGACAGCGCTAAGGGATTGTTGAATATTGACATTAAAGTTCAGGAAGGAAAAAAATACCGGTTCGGAAATATCACCTGGAGCGGTAACACAAAATATCCGGATTCGATCCTGAATATCGTACTTGGTATTCACAAAGGAGATCCTTATAATCTTGATCTGCTTAACAAACGTTTGGGCAAACAACTGTCGATGGAAGGTGGAGATGTTGGAAGTTTGTACCAGGATGATGGCTATTTGTTCTTTCATGTTGAACCGATCGAAACAGCGGTTTATAATGACACGATAGACTTTGAAATGCGGATGAGCGAAGGCCCGCAGGCCACCTACGGAAGGATCACCGTTTCGGGAAATGATAAAACCAAAGATTATGTGATACTCCGGGAGATGCGTACCATACCGGGAGAAAAATTCAGTCGTTCGGATGTGATACGTACGCAGCGCGAACTTTCTCAACTTGGCTTTTTGAATCCCGAAACGATCAACCCGCAAATCACGCCAAATTCCGATAATGGTACTGTGGACATCAACTGGCAGGTGGAAGAGAAATCAGCCGACCAGCTAGAATTGTCGGCAGGTTTTGGCGGAGGCATTGGTCTTACCGGAACCCTGGGTGTAACGTTTAATAATTTTTCTCTTCATAATATTCTTTAAAAATCAACCTGGGATCCATTGCCTTCAGGTGACGGGCAGAAGCTCAGCGCGCGTATAC
>JAEWDG010000262.1 GCA_023390215.1 Bacteroidota bacterium
GCTTTATAGTTGTGATAAACTGGATAATTGCAGCAAGAACAACAAGAGAATAAATTACAGGTCCCATTTTAACCCACATGATAGATAAGCCATAGGCCGGAATACACGCGATCAGAAATCCATAATACAAGCTGGCCAATTTCGACTTAGCGATGCCCTGTTGCTCGAGCATTTCAGACAGCAAACCAAGTATTACAAAACTGAACCACCCGTTATACTGGAAGTGGAGAAAAAAATAAACAGACCCTAAATACACCTGCTGGTTTAGATGCCTGGTCGCCAACATATATGCGAGAGAAAAAGCACCCAATGCGGAAAATACATTGAAGAATGAGGCAGCTTTATACCATTTTAAAGAAACCGATTGCACGCTACATGTATTAATAGCTTTCCAAAGCCGTATCATGAAGATCAGCGTACCCAGTATTTGCAAATTGGAGAAGAATATGGACACCGGTCCGTATCCTTCAAAAGGAAAACTCAGTAACATTCCATAAGCGCTCACGAGATTTACCCAAAGCGGAAGGCGGAATCTTTTAATATCATAGTTCGGAAGAAAGGAGGGTAAATGCGATATGATCAGCGCCATCAAGGCCTGTGTGATCCAGCCGGAAAAAGCAAAATGCGAATGCCCATGCAGAAGATTGCGCTGATCGATATACGGTAAGGGAAATGCGATCTTATATCGAAGAATGGTTCCAAGGAGCGCTACAAGAAGTAAACTAAAGAAAGAATTGCGCAACCATTTGCCAGCGAAGTCGTACTCACCCATCATAAACGATGCGAAGCAACTACCTTTCCAAATTAGCGGTTATGACCGGGCGCATATTGGGTATATATGCTTTCCCCTTAACGATCTCAATTTCACCGCGATTATGCATCTGCCGCATGGCCCTGATCACTGTTTCCACGCGAAGACAGGTCATATTTGCAATCTCCTGCCGGGTGAGTTTATATCGTCCACAATCCGGACAAAAATTATTTTGATTTTCTTTTAAATACGAAAGCAGAGAAGCCACGCGGTGTTCGGGTTCGCTCGAGAATAATTCCCTGAGCAAAAAGAATTTGAATCGTAAACGTTCCGCCATCAATTTAAAAAAAGCAAGACTGATCTCATTATGTTCAGCTATCAGTTGATGAAAATTATCCTTATGCAATTTCAATAAAAGGCTGCCTTCCTGTACAATCGCTGTAGCCGCATAGGGCATATCATCAAAGAGAGGCAATTCGCCGAAAGACTGACCGGGTTCAACCACCGAATGCAGGTATTCCTTGCCTTCTTCTGTTACACTCAGCCAGTGAACTTTTCCCGATATCAGTTGATAATAATAGTTACAGCGCCCTCCTTCCATAAACAACACTTCGCCGGGCAAAGCTTTCTTATATATAGCACCGTATGCAAGTAACAGATCTACATCAATCATTCGTAAAGGTTTGAATGGTAACGAAACTATCCTGTGCGCCTCAGGTCGTTGATGATACTTGAAAGTTAAGCATATGATTATTATCAGCAAAGCACTAAAGGCATCTTTTAAAAGCCTTTACTGTATTGGATTCGATGATAAATGTAGAAATCCGGCTACATAAAGCTTAATTGAGCACAGGAATTTTATGCGTACACGCATAAAATGAGTTTAAGGTTGGAATTAATCTTGCAGCGTAATTTGTTAAAAAACAATACTATTATGAAACAGGTCATTTTTTCTATTGTACTGGGTTTTACCCTTTTCTCCTGTGGCGGAGGTTCTGAAGAAAACACAAAGGATCAAACACCGGCACCTGCGGCCGGTCAGCCTGCGGGATCAGCCGGAAATCCAAGCTATGATCCCAACCGCGGATCAGGTAAATTCACCCATGTAGATGTTGGTGATAAGCTCGATGCTGCAATGGCAGAAAAAGGAAGCAAAGTATATGACGTGAAATGTGCCAGTTGTCATAAACTCAGTGATGAAAAACTGGTTGGTCCAGGCTGGAAAGGCGTTACACAAAGGCATCAGCCAGAATGGATCATGAACTTTGTTACCAACACTGATGAAATGCTCGATAAGGATCCAAAAGCCCAGGCTATGCTCGAAATATGTTTGGTGAGAATGCCAAATCAGAACCTCTCTGATGATGAAGCCCGCACACTGTTGGAGTTTATGAGAAAGAACGATGGCGTAAAATAAAATAACGATAACCAAAACTTAAGGAATGAAACAGAATACAAAGGTTCTGCTGGCAGTACTATGCCTTGCAGGAACCATGCTGGGGGAATCTTGTAAACCTAAAAATGCAGGCTCTGCAGTTACGGGCGACGCAGCAAGCAAAGCATACATTGCCCCTGGTAAATACGATGAATTTTACAATTTTGTATCCGGAGGATTCAGCGGGCAAATGAGTGTTTACGGGCTTCCCAGCGGAAGACTGCTGCGCGTTATTCCGGTATTTTCAATTGATCCCGAAAAAGGATATGGCTATAGCGAGGAAACAAAGCCGATGTTAAATACATCTCACGGCTTTATTCCATGGGATGATCTCCATCACACAGAACTATCACAAACAAATGGAGAGATCGATGGAAGATGGCTCTTCGGTAATGCCAACAATACACCGCGTATTGCACGGCTCGATTTAACTACGTTCAGAACGGCGGAAATCCTTGAGTTACCCAACAGTGCGGGTAACCATAGTTCTCCATTCATTACAGAAAATACCGAATATGTAGTTGCCGGAACACGTTTCAGTGTGCCGCCGGATGATGTAAGCGGAGACGTTCCTATCAATAGTTACAAAAAGAATTTTAAAGGATATATCAGTTTTGTTGGTGTTGACAAAACGACCGGGGCAATGGACATCTCCTTCCAGATCCGCTGCCCTGGTGTAAACTTCGATCTGAGCCATGCAGGTAAAGGAAAATCACATGGATGGTTCTTCTTCAGTTGCTATAATACCGAACAGGCAAATACCTTACTTGAAGTTAATGCCTCACAGAGAGATAAAGATTTTATCATGGCAGTCAACTGGAAGAAAGCTGAGGAGTATCTCAAAGCGGGTAAAGGAAAAAAGGTTCCCGTGAAGTATGCACACAATGTATACAATGAGAAAACACATACGGCGACATCTGAATTCAGAAATGAAGTGACCGTACTTGACGCTTCTGAGTTGAAAGACATTTGCTACTTCATCCCCTGCCCTAAATCACCGCATGGTTGTGATGTTGATCCCACCGGAGAATATATTGTTGGTAGCGGAAAGCTGGCAGCGCTGATCCCAGTTTTCAGTTTCGATAAAATGATTAAAGCGATCGCAGATAAAAATTTCGCCGGAGATTATGAAGGTATTCCGGTGATTAAATATGAAGTTGCCCTGCATGGTGAAGTACAAAAACCGGGACTCGGACCTTTACATACAGAATTTGATGGTAAAGGAAACGCCTACACTACTTTCTTCGTTTCAAGTGAGGTTGTAAAATGGAATATCAAAGACCTGAAAGTATTGGATCGCGCACCTACTTATTATTCTGTTGGGCATTTATGCATACCCGGAGGAGACTCAAGAAAACCAAACGCGAAATATGTGATCGCCTACAATAAGATCACAAAGGACCGCTTCCTGCCTACCGGCCCGGAACTGGCTCAAAGCGCACAGTTGTATGATATCAGCGGCGATAAAATGCAGCTGATACTTGATTTCCCCACCATTGGTGAACCTCACTATGCACAGGCTGTTTCGGCAGATTTGATCAAAGGAAAATCTGTCAAGTTCTTTAAGATCGATGAGAATGAAAACCCTTACGTGTCAAAAGGAGAAAATACAACCAAAGTAGTCAGAGAAGGAAATAAGGTGCATGTATATATGACCTGTATCCGTTCACATTTCTCTCCTGATAATATTGAAGGTATCAGAACAGGTGATGAAGTGTATTTCCATGTAACCAACCTTGAACAGGATTGGGACGTACCACATGGCTTTGCAATAAAAGGCGCGAATAATGCTGAGTTGCTGATCATGCCGGGTGAAACTCAAACTTTGAAATGGATCGCTGAAAAACCAGGTATGTTCCCCTTCTATTGTACAGACTTCTGCAGCGCACTTCACCAGGAAATGCAGGGATACATGCGCGTTTCTCCTCCGGGAAGTAATGTACCACTGACATTCAGCACCGGTAAAAATTTACCTCCTGCTGATTCCAGCGGAGCTACTAAATAAACATGTTAGCCGGTGCAGCATCAGGTGTACCGGCTAACTTTTTTTCCAGATACCAAAACTGATTTTATGAAAAAGTTTTTAAATGTTGTTTTCGTAACAACCATTAGTATGCTTTTTTCCTGTAACAGCCCTGAAACCCCGACTACTGAGAAACAGTCACCTGCCAATGAAAACACGCAGCAGGGCGGACAGGAAAATGTAAAGGATGAAGAGTCAGCGAAAGATGTTGTAAAAATCGCCATGTCTTCAAAAGATCACACGACACTTGTTGCTGCTTTAAAACAAGCCGATCTTGTCACTTCTTTATCAAACGCTGGCCCGTTTACCGTATTCGCACCTACAAACGCTGCTTTTGATAAACTTCCAAAGGGAACCCTTGATGAATTGATGAAAGATGATAAAAAAGCTGACCTGCAAAACATACTTCAATATCACGTTGCCGTTTCCACTTTAAAGGCTGAAAATTTTACAGATGGACAAACGCTCGGAATGGTGAATGGAGATAATATTACGATTTCTGTGAAAGATGGAAAAATCATGTTGAATAACAGCGCCACTATTATAGCCTCAATACCGGCATCGAATGGCATTATTCATGTGATAGACGCTGTACTATTGCCGCCTGCAAAAAAATAAACCGAGATGAAAAATCACCAAAAATTACCAGTATTGATCAGAGTTCTCATTGCACTATGCGCGGTCAGCCTGGTATTTATTCTATGGACTCCAATCTGGCGCATAGAATTAGATGCGCCCCAATATCCTGAAGGATTAAGTTTAAAAATTCATGCGAATGATCTCAAAGGAAACGTCGATATTATCAATGGGCTGAATCATTATATCGGAATGAAAACCCTTCATGCCAAAGATTTTATTGAGTTTACCGTGCTTCCTTATATCATTATTGCATTTTCCATCCTATTCTTTGCTGTTGCATTAACAGGAAGTAAAAAAATGCTCAGGATATTATTCGGATTATTTGTTCTATTTGGCATTGTAGCGATGATCGATTTCTGGAGATGGGAATATAATTATGGTCATAACCTGAACCCTGATGCTGCCATTGTTGTTCCGGGGATGGCTTACCAGCCCCCGCTGATCGGCTTTAAGCAGTTACTTAATTTCGGTGCATACTCTGTACCTGATATTGGTGCCTGGATATTCATAGGTTGCGGCGTCGTACTGCTGATCGCATTGTTACTGGGTTACAGGCATACAAGGATGTCTGCTAAAAAAGTAATCATGAGTATCACGCTTATGTCCGGTTTATTTCTTTCCGCATGCACTCAGGGGCCACAGCCGTTTAAGATTGGAAAAGACAATTGTAGCCATTGTAAGATGACGATAGCGGATAAACGTTTTGGCGCTGAAGCAATCTCCACTACCGGCAGGATATTTAAGTTTGACGATATCGCCTGCCTTCAGTCGTATATGAAATCCACAGAAGCTATCAT
>JAEWDG010000274.1 GCA_023390215.1 Bacteroidota bacterium
AGCCGGATATCTACGATAAAAAGTGATTTTACCCAGGAGAAGAATCTTTCCATGCTGGCAGAGAAAATAAATTCCAGGGGAAAATTCTGGTTTAAAAAAGAGAGCCAGGTGCGGATGGAATACACGCATCCTTATCAATACCTGATGGTGATCAATAAGGACAGGGTGCTGGTAAAAGACAAACAGAAAGAAAGCAAGATCAACACGCGTTCAAACAAAATGTTTCAGCAGATCAACCGCGTGATGATTGATTGTATGCAGGGTACGGTTTTGAACAACCAGGACTTCAATACAAAACTTTTTGAAAACAAATCTTTTGTGCTCATAGAAATGAATCCTGTTGTGAAAGGATTGAAAGAAATGTTCAGGAACATTGTGCTCATCGTCGACAAAAAAGATTTTTCTGTTCTTAGTATCAATATGACGGAGCCCTCTGGTGACAATACTTTAATTAAATTCGTGAATAAAGAATTGAATGTTCAACTGCAGGACAATCTCTTTTCTGTTAATTAGTTTATACACCGGCGCATGTTCGCGCCCGCCCGTCCATGCGGCTTTTAGCGATCAGTCCGCAGTTCCGGGAATCAATTATTCGCTGCCAAAATTCCAACCCCGTATTGAAAGAGTTTTGTACGATGCCACTGTTGATGTGGTTGGCAGGCACCTTAGCGGTATTTTATTGATCAAGAAAATGCCTGACAGTTCGATACGGATTGTATTTACCAACGAAATGGGCATGAGCTTTTTCGATTTTGAATATCCGGCGGATGGTGGTTTTGTCGTGCATTCCATCATGAAAAAAATGAATAAGAAAGCTGTAAAGAAAACGCTGCAGCACGATTTCGAACTGGTGTTAATGAACAGATTGGACGAAAAAAATGCTGGGCTGAAATACGCTAACGGGGAGTTATACCATATCTATCCACAGGGGAAAGGGTTTCATTATTATATTACGGATTCCACAAACAGTAGCCTAATAAAAATGCAAAGGGCTTCTCAAAAAAAAATCATTGTTAATGCTTTGATGCGGGATTATCAGGATGGTGTTCCCGATACCATTGGTATATCGCATACGGGTTTTGAATTTAACATCGGGTTAAAACGAATACAGGATGAACTCAACACTGCTCCATGATTTTTATAAAACGCTGAGTTACCAGGTTGCTGAAGAAAAGCTGGAAAGCGAAATAGAAATTGATCCGACGCACAGGATCTTTAAAGGGCATTTCCCCGGGCAGCCCGTTGTGCCGGGCGTTTGCATGATGCAGATCATTAAAGAAGCTGCGGAACGCTATGCTGAATACGCACTTATACTAGACAAAGCCCTGGATATGAAGTTCCTCGCGGTAATTGATCCCTCAAAAAATAATATGCTGAAAATAGCTGCCACATTTACCAGAGAAGGTGAAAAACTTATGGTAAGCGCCAGTATTACGCATGAAGATACGGTGCATTTTAAATTCAGGGGCAGTTTCGCAAAACAATAGTGACCGGCCTAACCGGTAAACAAAAGCAATTTGTTAACTGTATTTGGGTATGGCTAAGTTATATTTGTTGACATCGAAGTAAATCTTATGAAGTATTTAATTACCGCAGCTTTACTGCTTATTACATCAGGATTATGTGCGCAGTTTTCAAAGTTCGCTGAGGGACCGGTTTTCCCTTATCCTACTTCCGGCACTGGAAAAATTCTGTCGGTAAAAGATGCAGGCATTATGTTCCTGCAGGTTGACACTGATTCATTTATTAAAGTGCAACATTATGATGGGACGAATCATTCAAGGGAAGAAGTCCTGCTTCAGCCAGGAATTTTTCCGCTCAAAAACGCGCAGGTTCAAAATATTTTCTCTCAAAATGGGAATGCCTATATTTTTATTTCTTCAACAACAACGGATTCATGTACCCTTTATCAGTTGGTTGTCGATGGAGCAGATGGCAGCCTGAAGGAAACCAAGATCCTCGCGAACCTTCATCAGCCGAAATCAAAAAAAGAAAAGGCTGCTTTTCCTGATTTTATAATCCGTCAATCGCCTAATGCAGACGCCTATGCCGTTGCAGTTGTAAACCCTGGCAAATGGGATAATCAACCCGTTATCCAGTTATCCGTTTTTAATAAAGCCGGATTGGAATTTAAAAGACCTTATAAATCGTTGGTTCCGGAAAAATTTACCAACCTGCGCGCTGTTGATTTATTGGTGTTTTCAGAAAGCCGGGCAACCCTGCTCACGTATGGTTATGTGGAAGACATGGGATTCAAAGAGGGTGATGTGATCGTTGCCTCTGTTGAAAACAGCAAGCCGGACATGACGATTACGGAACTTTATTTTTCGAGCGATCTGGTATTGCAAAAAGCGGTGGCGCGGTATGATTCGGTTTTTAATAAAATCTTCCTTCTTTCTTCCTGCATCCGGCAATCGGAAAAAGGCAGAATCGTTACCGAAATGGTTAGGATCGACATTCCAAAAATGAAAATTGAATCAGATAATATACTGGGCGTAAATGAGC
>JAEWDG010000047.1 GCA_023390215.1 Bacteroidota bacterium
CAGGTATACTCGTGCCTCATAAAGATCAGGAGTGATTTTTACGGAAGCAATGGATATCATTCCTCCATTCATCATTGCCAGCCCCAAACGCTGGAAAATTTCATTCAGTTCTTTTTCCAAAACAGAAGCCACCTGTTTCTGACGTTTTCCTTCGTTCATATCTTTCCCGTTAATCCTTGTAAAAGTAGTTACTTTGCAGGTTTTATCAGGTATTAATATAGCATGAAGAGTCTCCTTTCTGTCTTCAGGTACATCCGGAAATATCCGGCCCTTGTTGTCAGCTATTTCAGTTTCAATATACTTTCCGCCATATTTGGTTTGGTTTCACTGGGTCTTCTGAGCCCTTTTTTAATGCTCATCTTCAAACAGGGCGATGCATTTAAGAATGTCAGTTCGAAAAGCAGTTTCGCCGGAGCAAATCCCATCAACTACCTTAAAGAATGGTTATATACGGTGATCAGTCAGCCCGGTGGAAACACCCGCGCGCTGGTAATGATTTGCCTGATTGTATTCGGTGCTGTGCTACTTAAAAATTTTTGTGCCTACATGGCTATGTATTTCCTGAACCCGATACGTAACCGCATCCTTAACGATATGCGGAGCAGCATGTATTCAAAAATCCTGCAATTACCGGTAGGTTATTTCAGCGAGCAACGCAAAGGAGATATCATGAGCAAGCTTTCCAACGACCTTGGTGATGTGGAAGGCTCAACCGTAAGTGTATTGGAATCCTTATTCAGAGAGCCGATCACCATTCTTCTGTTTTTCGTTTATATGATCATTCTGAGTCCACAACTCACTATTTTCCTTGCCATTTTTCTTCCGGTTGCAGGATTTATCCTGGGCCGGATCGGCCGTTCCCTGAAAAAGGAAAACAAACAGGTATTACAACAGTTCGGAACATTGTTTTCCACTATTGAAGAAACACTGGGTGGTATGCGCATCATCAAAGCCTTTAACGCGGAAAAGCGCATACAGCGAAAATTCGAAGGGGAGAACGACAGAATGTTTCATCTCAAAAATAAGGCTAACCGTCGCCGTGATCTTGCTTCACCGGTTTCAGAGGCATTGGGAATAACAGCGGTTCTTTGTATTCTCTGGTATGGCGGAAGACTGGTGCTGAACAATGATCCCGGTTTCTCCCTGGATGCCGGAGACTTTCTTGCGTATATAGCGATATTCACTCAGCTTATTCAGCCATTAAAAGGTTTAACGAACGCATCTTATAATATTCAGAAGGGATCGGCAAGCATTGAACGTATTGAAGGATTGATCAACGAGAACGTGGAAATCAAAGAGATTGAAAACCCTGTTGAGCTTATCGCATTCAATCATGCCATCGAATTGAAAAATGTCGGATTCGCTTATGGCGATAATGTGATCCTGAAAAATATTAACCTCAACATTCCCAAAGGAAAGACCATCGCATTGGTAGGAAGCAGTGGTGCCGGAAAAAGTACGCTGGTTGATCTGATCCCACGTTTTATAGATGCTTCAGAAGGAGAAGTTTTGATTGATGGTATAAACATTAAAAATTATTCATTGCACTCTGTCCGCAATCAAATGGGAATCGTTACGCAGGAGGCCATTTTGTTTAATGATACAATTGCCAATAATATCGCCCTCGCAAAAGAGCACGCCGGTACTGATGAAATTAAACATGCAGCAACAATTGCAAATGCCGCCCGGTTCATTGAAGCGAAAGAAGATGGTTATGAAACCAACATTGGTGAGCGCGGACTTAAACTTAGCGGAGGTGAAAGACAGCGGATGACCATTGCGCGCGCCGTATTAAAAAATCCGCCAATTCTTATTCTTGACGAAGCAACCTCATCGCTCGATACGGAAAGTGAACGTCTGGTTCAGGATGCAATCAACAACCTTATGAACAACCGTACTTCGATTGTTATCGCTCATCGCTTGAGCACCATTAGACATGCAGACGAGATCGTTGTATTGCAAAAAGGAGAAATTGTTGAAAGAGGTAATCATGATTCGCTGATCGCTCAGAATGGTTTTTATAAAAAATTGGTTGATATGCAGGAGGTGAGGTAGGCTTAAAATGTATAAAATTCAATCCCTATTACCGTCATCCCCGACCTGATCCGGGATCTGCCTCTTAAAAGGGGTTCAAGATGTTTCAGAGGTTCAAGATGTTCAAGAAGTTTCATGGAAGCAAACTGGTCGGAATGCATATACGCACAGCATCCTCAGCCCTTAACAGGTATAAAATTCAATCCCTGTTACCGTCATCCCGGACCTGATCCGGGATCTGCTTTTTAAAAGGGGTTCAAGATGTTTCAGAGATTTAAGATATTTCAGAGGTTCAAGATATTTCAGAGGTTCAAGATGTTCAAGAAGTCTCAACGAAGCTGGGATTTTATCTAAATACTGAGTACTAAGTACTAAACGTCTTTTTTCGTTGGACTTGATTCAGGATCTGCCTAACAGGTTCCAAATGTTCCATGCATTATTGTTTCACGATTACAAAATTCTGCAAATAAAAAAAGCTGCCATAAGCAGCTTTTCAATTTTAAAGTTGATGACTTATTTCACAATACCCATTTTCGCTTCGATGCTCAATGTTGCATGAGGTACTGCGCGAAGGCGGGCTTTGTCTATAAGCTTACCGGTTACACGGCAAATTCCATAAGTTTTGTTTTCAATTCTCATCAACGCTTTTTCCAGGTGATCGATGAAAGTGATCTGGCGGCTTGCCATCTGGCTGAGTTGTTCTCTTTCCATGCTGAGGCTTCCGGCTTCCATGGTCATGTAACGGTTTTCGCTTTCGTCACCGCCCATTTCATCTTTACGGGTAATCAGTCCCTGGAGATAGTTCAATTCTTTTTTCGCCGCTTCCAGTTTGCGCATGATGAGGTCTTTAAATTCCTTCAGTTCAGCATCGCTATATCTAACGATTGGAGAACCGGCTTCATTTTTAGGTTTGTCTAACACAGATTTAGTAAAGTCCGGAGCATACTTACGGACATTTTTGGTGGAAAATTTAGGTAGCGTTACTGGTTTTGCAGGGATAACCTTAATATCCTTTGTACTGATGGCAGCGCGGGATACTTTAGGCGCAGCAGGCTTGGTCGCCACGGGAGTAACTTTTGCAGCAGGTTTTGCCGCAACAGGAGCTGCTTTCTTCGCCGCTGGTGCAGCCGGTGCGGGTGCTGAAGCAGGTTTAGCGGGTGCTATCGGAGCTTTGGCAGGCGCAGCTTTTACCGGCATTGCTTTCGCAGATTTCACAGGCGCAGTTTTTACGGCGACTTTAGGTTCTGGTTTTTTTGCAACGGGTTTTGACGCCACCGGTTTAGCCGGTGCTTTGGCAGGAGCTTTCGCTGCCGGTTTGGCCGGCGTTTTAATTACGGCCCTGGCCGGAGCTTTGGCTGCTGATTTAGCAGGCGATTTTGCAGGAGTTTTGGCGACAGGCTTTGCAGGCTTGGCAGCTGGTTTTACTGCTTTTTTAGCAGGGGCCGCAGGCTTCGCGGCTTTGGCCACCTGTTTTTTTGGGGCCTCTTTTTTCGCAGCAGGTTTTGCTGCTTTTTTAGTAACTGCCATACTAGACTGATTTTTTAAGTACGTTGATTGTTAAGGGTGATTCGTTCACTTCAATCTCCGTCCCACTACTCAAAAATGGGACAAAATCAAGGGAGTCTGCCAAAATTTCGCGGCAAATATAGTCTTTAAATTGAATCAAAGAAGGCTGTAAAATATCATTTGTATTTACAGTAACAAGTATCCTGTCGGTAAGTTGAAAGTTGTTTTCTTTCCGTATATTCTGAACCCGGTTCACAAACTCTCTTGCATTTCCCTCCTGTTGTAAAAGTTCGGTTATACTGATATCTAAAGCAACAGTAAGGCTTCCCTTGCCTGCAATCTCGTAACCTGGTATTTGATCGGTGCTGATTTCTACATCATCCGGGTTGAGCTCAATCTCTGCGTCTGCGATTTTAAGCTTATAGCCCTCTTTCAGCACTTCCTCGATGTCCTTATTTTGAAACTTTTCAACGGCCTGAGCAACTGCTTTCATCTGAGGACCCAGTC
>JAEWDG010000287.1 GCA_023390215.1 Bacteroidota bacterium
ACATCATACAGCATCAGCGATTCTTGCCGTTGAAGCTGTTGAAGCGGCAGCTGATTCAAAAAAATTTCCGGAACAGTTTAGTTTCGGCGTTAAGCCCTGGAAAGTGCAGCGGTTATTCTGGAACACTTTCAATTTTGGCTCCGTGAATACCCAGAAAGAAGATCAGTTAAAAATTGATGTGGGTGGGTTTAATTTTTTGATGGGACAGTCTTATGGCGAGATCGCTGCGAAGAGTCGAAGCCAACACAAGAGCCAGGGATTTGGTGTTTCTGCTCAAAGAGGCACGGTTACCGAATATTTCTCACAGTTGAGTGGCGATAAAGCAAAAACAGATCTGCTCGAAGATATAGCGCAGGGATGGAACAGATACGGCTTGAAAGTCGTGGATGAAGAGGTGAGAAAGCTGATCAACAATTTTCGTCCTGATCATCCTGAATCAATAGTTAGCCCTGTTTTAAAAATGCGCAAAGAGATTGTTGCTTCAAAGATCGATTCCGGATTTAAACAGTATAAACTTTTACAACTTGATCAGCTTCTCGCATCGGCATCCGGTATTTATCTGGAATCCGTTACGGGAAAACAAATCTTTTCTGTGGGGGATACGGTAATAATAAACCTTTTAGTGAACGTTCCATTTAACACCGGTTTGAAAAAAGTAAACGTGGAAATTGCAGGCCAAAAAGTCCAGTTGAATGATTTTCTTACAAACCAGCCAGCACAGAAAAACATTCGCATTGTTGCTGACGGCTCTTTGATTACCCAGCCTTATTGGTTAAAACAGCCGATGGAGGCCGGATCCTTTTCAATTTCCGATCAAAAAGAAATCGGCCTGGCGGAAGAGCCTGCCCTTGCTGCATTCTATGAATTGGAATGGAGCGATGGAAGCAAAACCCATCTAACGGGTGCCGTTCTTTACAAGCATACAGATCCGGTGAAAGGGGAATTGTATCAGCCGCTTGCATTTACCTATCCGCTAACGGTTAAGTTGGAACCTGCAATTGCTCTGTTCTCTCAATCACAGCCCAAACGCCCTGTCCAGGTGCAGCTGACTCACCAGGGCGGCGATTTGAAAAACAGTATTCATTTAGAACTCGGATCCGGGAAATTAGAATTTCATCCGGACAAATCCTTTATCGCTTCTGCGGGCGCGAGAAAATCGATTGCCCTGGAGTTAACCCAGAGTGCGCATGCTGATGTGTCACATGTCCCATTGATCGCAGATAATGACACATTGAAAGATTTGCATGCCATCAGGTACGATCATATTCCCGATCTGTTTTACCATTCAGCTGCTGAAATAAAATCGTTCAATACTGAACTCGTGATTTCGGGTAAGCGTGTTGGTTATATTAACGGAGCAGGAGATAAGGTAATGGATGGTCTGAAACAAATGGGATACGAGGTAACCCTTCTTGGTGAAGAAGATATCAGGAACGAAGATCTTTCTGCGTATGATGCTATTGTAACGGGTGTGAGAGCTTACAATGTGAACTCGTGGATGCCGGATGTTTATCCTGTTTTAATGAGATATGTCTCGGAAGGTGGGGTGCTTCTGGTTCAATATAATACCAACAATAATCTGGGGCCTTTAAATGGGAAGATCGGCCCTTATCCGTTTACGATATCACGGAACCGGATAACTGATGAGAATGCTAAAGTCGAATTTCTGAACACACAATCCTCATTGCTAAATTATCCCAACAAGATATCTGATGAAGATTTCGGAAACTGGATACAGGAAAGAAGTATTTATCATGCAGAAAATATCGATGAGCATTACGAAAAGCTATTCTCCATGAAGGATCCCGGTGAAAAACCAAACGATGGGAGTTTGATCTCTGCCACGTATGGAAAGGGGAGATTTATATACACAGGTCTTGTGTTTTACCGGGAACTTCCTGCAGGGGTCCCCGGCGCCTACCGGCTGCTTGCCAATCTACTGGCCAAACCACAGCGTTAAAATGAGAAGACAGCGCCAAACATATTGGATCACCTGGTATGCAGCTGTACTAATTTTCCTCCTGCTGCAAATTTTATTTTTTGCCTGGTTAACGAGGTTATATTCATGAGCAAAACAGACTGGGCCATATTAATTCTTACGCTTCTTGCTATAGTGATCTATGGCATCTATAAAAGCAGAACAACCCGCGACATTCAGGGGTATTTCCTGGATAACAGAAGCATGCCCTGGTTCCTGGTATTATTTGGGATCATGGGTACACAGGCCAGCGCTGTAACTTATCTTACCGGCCCGGGACAATCTTATTCCGACGGATTGAGGTTTGTGCAATATTATTTCGGTTTACCACTTGCCATGATCGTGATCGCGGTTTTCTTTGTGCCGCAATACAGTAAACTAAAAGTTGTTACTGCTTATGAGTTTTTAGAACATCGCTTCGATGTAAGAACAAGAACACTCACTTCTTTTCTTTTTCTCATTTCGCGTGGACTGAGTACCGGAATCAGCATTTACGCGCCTTCCATCGTGCTAAGTTCCATCATGGGTTGGAATATTTATTACACCAATCTGGTAATGGGTGGGGTACTGATCATATATACACTATCGGGTGGCGCCCGGGCGATCGCGCACACACAGAAGCTTCAGATGCTGATCGTTTTTACCGCGTTATTTCTAACAGGATACCTTGCAG
>JAEWDG010000033.1 GCA_023390215.1 Bacteroidota bacterium
GTTCTATTCTTTTTTAGAGTTTAAATGTGAATATCCCTTTTGGGGTTGCGAAGGTAGGTTAATAAATATTGTACCAGCAAGTTGAAATCAAACGGATTGACAGTTTGCCCGACGTTACTTCAGGTTGACAAGAAAATGTTAAGACATTTTTACAGTAGTTGCTGAATTTCGAAATGTCAGTTGGAATGCCCGGCCGGAATACCTTAATTTTGCGCTCCGAACAAAAAGATCTTTGCAGATGATCAGCAGACGAAATATCCGGGTTAAGGTAATGCAAACACTTTACAGCCTCGACAGTACGAGCGCTGAGGCTAAACCCGGTGAGCCTCTGGCCATTCTTACACGGAAGATCCAGGAAACCCGCCAGCTTTTTTCTTATTTAATTTATTTTATTACGGAAGTAGCCCGTTTTTCCGAAACGGATGCCCGAAGGAAGGCCAGTAAGCATCTTCCTACCGCCATGGACCTTTCCGTTAATACCAAAATTGCTGGTAATGAATTGCTGTGGAAGATCGTAGAAGATGGAAGTTTTCAATCTGTGTTAAGTGAAGCGAAACTTTCAAACATTATTGAACAGGACCTGCTTAAAAAGATCTACGAAGAGCTTACAGTCTCTGAAGAATACAGAGAGTACATCGCAGAACCTTCGCGCAATAAAAAAGAAGAAAAGAGAATCCTGGAGTTCATCTTCAATAACCTGCTTCTTCCAAATGAGCATTTTATAAGTCACCTCGAGGAATATTTTATAAACTGGGATGATGACGCTGAGATGATGCAGACCCTGGTGATGAATTATTTATCCAAACCTGTTGCGGGTGGTTTTAAAGAAATTCTGAGCGCGGATAAATGGGATTTTGCCAAAAATCTGCTCAGGACAGTGTTAGATAAGAAAGAATATACGCTGGAACTGATCAAACCTAAATTAAAGAACTGGGATGCGGAACGCATCGCGGCATTGGATATGATCATACTTCAGATGGGCGTTTGTGAATTTCTGTTTTTTGAAACGATTCCCACCAAGGTTACGATCAATGAATACATTGATATAGCGAAAGCGTACAGTACGCCGCAGAGCGGTCAGTTTGTAAACGGTATTCTCGATAATATCCATAAGGAACTGATGGCCTCAAACAAAATTGAAAAAGTCAATTTTAAAAATTCAACACTTTAATATGTTTAAAACAATGTTTGCAGTAGTGGCATTGTCATCGTTGATGATTAGCTGCGATGTACGTAAGAAAGATAAGATCGCACCCGGCCAAAACAAATCGGAAACTGAGCTTCCCAAAGATCCAACTACGGTACAGATAATCGATTCGGTGTACGATTTCGGCTCTGTAGGTGAAGGCGCAGTTGTAGAATATAATTACAGGTTTAAAAATGTGGGTGATAAACCACTCGTGGTATCAGAAGTTCACGCATCCTGCGGATGTACCGTACCGGAAAAGCCTGAAGAGCCCATAAAACCTGGGGAGATCGGTTTCATAAAGGTTAAATTCAATAGCGACGGAAGACCGGGTGAAGTTCATAAATCGGTCTCCGTATCTTCAAATGCAAATCCCGGATTTCCGACCTTGTTGCTGAAAGGACATGTAGAAGGAAAGGAGAAAGACAGTTAGAAATTGCGTTGCGGTAACTCATAAGTATGAGAAAAGTGATGAGTGCTAAGCGGTAGTGTAAAAGGAAACTACATGACGCCCGATCGGGAAAAACGGCGAAAATTAATCGAAAATAAAAAAATCTTTTAACAAGTATAAGTAGAATTTAAAAACTGGTAAGTATAAATGAAACTCATAATAATTAATCATTTATAGCTTATCATTAAAAACAAAGCACATGCAATTATTGAGTATTTTTTTGATGATGGATCCGCAGGGAAAAGGAAGCAGTACTTCCACCCTTATTATGATGGGATTAATGGTATTGGTATTCTGGTTGTTCATGATACGTCCACAGGCAAAAAAAGCCAAACAACAAAAGAATTTTATTAATGAACTTCAGAAAGGAGATAAGGTTGTAACCATTGCAGGTATCCATGGTACGGTTAACAAAGTGGAAGACAATACCATTATGCTGGAAACCAGCCCGGGCAGTTATATTAAGATCGAGAAATCTGCGATCAGTATGGAATGGACCGCCAACCTGAATAAAAAAGCTGAAGAGCCTAAAAAATAAATCATTTGCTGCGTATAGGCCTAACCGGTGGTATAGGCAGTGGGAAGTCTACTGTTGCCCAGGTGTTTGAAACCCTGGGCATTCCTGTTTATTATGCCGATGCGGCGGCCAAAAAACTTATGCATGAAAACCGGGCATTAAAAGCGGAGATCATTAGGCATTTCGGAGAACAAGTTTATAAAAATGGAGAACTTGATCGGCCATATCTCGCTTCGCTGGCCTTTGTCAGTCCTGAAAAAACAGCATTGCTTAACAGCCTTGTGCATCCCTATACAATAGCTGAAGCGGAAGCGTGGATGAATGATCCTTTCGGAACGGGGCGACTTCCACCCTACGCTATTAAAGAAGCCGCGTTGATCTTCGAAAGTGGGTCAGATAAAAAACTCGATTATATTATAGGTGTAAGTGCCCCCTACGAACTTCGGCTCAAAAGGGCGATGTTGCGTGATAATATTTCTGAAGAAGAAGTAAGAAAGCGGATGTTACGGCAGATGGAAGAGGAAGAAAAAATGAACCGTTGTGATTTTATTATTACTAACGATGAGAAACAGATGGTGATTCCGCAGGTGCTGAAAATTCATACACGATTGACATCTTTAAGTCTGTAGAGGCCTTGGAGCAGCCAGATAATAGATGCTTGCAAGGTTTTAAGACCTTATAGGTCTTAAAACCTTATAGGTATCCCCCTTAGGATAGTATTCCCTAAGTGCTGAAAACCAAAGACAATTGACAATTTTTAGTCCGTACAAGCCTTAGGGCAACAGGATAATAGATGCTTGCAAGGTTTATCGAAGGTTCATAAGCGCCTTCTTAACTTTCACCATCCCTGCTTCTATTTTCGCCGTTGATGTTGCGAACGACATTCTTATACAGCCAGGTTCGCCGAAAGCTTTGCCAGTTACAACGGATACATGTGCTTCATTCAATAAATACATACAAAGCTCATCGGTATTATCGATTAACTGGCCACCCGGCGTCTTTTTGTGCAGGTATGCC
>JAEWDG010000216.1 GCA_023390215.1 Bacteroidota bacterium
GTCGATGGACGTATACATATTCTGGCCCGCAACAGCAGCCGTATCATATTTACCGGCTTCAAGCCTGTCGGTCAGCCGGTTTTTGTTATCACGTTTCCAGTATTCAATACCCCGCTGACCCATCAACACTTTTTCATAAGTACGTTCAATTCCGGTTTTACCGGCATAATCTCCGATAACATAACCTTCACCTTCATGTTGTTTCAGAAAAGCCGGATCAACCTCCGAAAGATATCCAAGGATATTTCCTCCTGCGTCTTTCGGGTAATCACGCACGGGGCGCTCCTGCAGATAATATCCTGGGGCAAACCGGTACATGTTTTCATTGATCTTCGCCATTTTTTCTTCTGAAAGAAGGGCTTCAAAAACAGAAGGACGATAACTGCGGTTTTTTATTATTGCCGTAATAATTCTTTTATGAAATTCAACAGAATCGATTTGAAGAATATTACAAAGCAATGCGGTATCCGAGCCTTTGATCTTGCCGGGGATAACCATCAGGTCGTAGATGATGGTGTTTTGAAGAATGGGCTTTTTATTTCTGTCGAACACGATCCCCCTGTCAGGATATACTACTTTCCTGAATATGCCCTGATCTTCGGCCAACACTTTGTATTTACTGGTGATAACCTGCAAAGTGAAAAGCCTGACAACGATCACAAGAAACATTCCCACAAGGATGAGACGTACAACGTTCTTCCTCGACTGGTTAAATACCGACACTTAATTGGAAGTTTGAATGGCGTGTTAAGAATGCAAAAATAATTATCGGCAAAGCAAATTCCGAAGAGAATAAAAACTTATGCAGTATTTGTTCTGAATTTTTGTCTTCTGTTTACAATTAACTCTGTAATGAAGATGAGGGCAAGGGTAACAAGTGTTGATAAAAACGTTTTTAAAAGAAAATAAAACACATCACCAAATTGCCAGGCTTCAAGCAGAAATAACCAGAAGTTATGGATCAGGGAAAGCACGCCCGCATAAATGAGATATGGAAGAAGCCCGCCCATGCTCCGGATGGATGGCTCTTCGTAGTTCGTTTCAGCACCTTCCTGAGGGATCATCACATTAATGATAAAAGGTCTCACATAGGCCACGGCAATGCAGGCGGCCATATGAAAACCAGGGTGATGGCGGAATGCGTCGAGTGATAGCCCTAAAACCGCTCCGATCAGCATAAGTAAACTCCGGTTGATACGGAAGGGAAGCCAGAGCAGAAAAACGAAATAGAGGTAAGGTGTGACCAGATGACTGAGTAGAATGCGGTCAAGCACCAGCGCCTGAAACAGGATCAGCAGAATAAAGCGGATGATATTTTTTGGAATAACTGCCATATTAATGTTTTTTAAGGCTATCCAAAATTTTATCCACAGCAACCTGCTGCGCGTTATCTATCGCGTATGCATAATTCAGGTTGTTGAAGTCTGCAAAAGTTTTCAACCTGATTAGATAGTTGCTTGTAGATTTTTCAGCATATATTTCCGAGATGCGGCCAACCAGCAACCCCGCGGGAAAACTGGTACTGAATCCACTGGTAATAACCGTATCTCCAACAGCAACTTTTGCGCTTTTTGGAACATTGCTCAGGGTGAGGATATTCGTAGCTTTTCCATCCCAGCTTATTTGCCCCGTCTCTCCTGATTTCTGGAGCTTACCGCTTAACCTGGTGTCTTTATGTAACAGCGACATCACAACAGCGTAATCAGCCGAAACTCCGGTGATCACACCTGTAACGGCATTCCCGGGCGTTATCACACCCATCCCCGTTCTCAATCCTGACCGGCTTCCGCGGGAAAGCACGATAAAATTATTTGCCTGGGAAACGGAATTGGCAACTACGCGGGAAGATAAATAGGTATATCTTCTGTATTGCAGCAGCGAGTCGATCCGGATCGTATCAATCACCTGGCGGGGAACTGTGTCCGGAATATCAAAATCCTGCCTGAGTTTATTATACAACATCTCATTGGCCTTTACCAGCGAATCGTTGATACGTTTTAACCGGAAATATTTTGAGAGCTCACTGTATTGGGAATTTATTCTTCCTGTGATCTGGTTGGATGTTTCACCGAATACCGCCTCATGGTATTTGCTGTAGTGCACGATTAAATAGATGGCAAAAGCCTGTAAAATAAAACAGAGCAGCAGGTTAAAATGTCGCCGAATAAAAAAGAAAATATTGCGCACCGGCTCAGAAGTTTTACGGAGGCCAACTAGTGGTCAATCGATCAACGCATTACAAACGGATAACGGTCGTATTGTTTCAGTGCAATACCCGTACCCCGAACTACAGATTTAAGTGGATCATCCGCAACATGTACAGGAAGTTTGATCTTAGCGGCGAGTCGCTTATCCAGTCCTCTCAACAACGCTCCACCTCCTGTGATATACAGACCTCTGCGGTAGATATCGGATGCAAGTTCCGGTGGTGTTGTTTCAAGCGCTTTCAGGATGGCTTCTTCAATTTTGAAAATACTTTTATCCAGCGCTTCCGCTACTTCCTGGTAACTTACCATTACCTGTTTCGGAATCCCTGTAACGAGATCGCGCCCATTTACAGGAATATCATCGGGTGGGGAATCAAGATCTTTCATTGCAGCACCTACCTGGATCTTGATCTGTTCAGCTGTACGTTCACCGATCAAAAGGCTATGATACCTGCGCAGTGCTTCCATGATATCCGCAGTGAATTCATCACCGGCTATGCGTATACTCTGATCGCAAACAATTCCTGCAAGTGCGATCACAGTGATGCCCGTTGTACCGCCTCCTATATCAATGATCATGTTACCTACAGGCTCTTCCACATCGATACCGATACCAAGTGCAGCGGCCATGGGTTCGTGAATAAGGTACACTTCTTTTGCACCTGCCTGCTCCGCGCTGTCGCGCACCGCACGCTTTTCCACTTCCGTAATACTGCTGGGAATACAGATCATCATTCGCCAGCTTGGGGCAAACAACGGTTTTTTGGGATAGATCATCTTGATCATTTCCCTGATCATCAATTCAGCCGCATTAAAATCTGCGATTACGCCATCCCGTAAGGGACGAACCGTACGGATGCTTTCGTGGGTTTTTTCATGCATCATCAATGCCTTCTTTCCCACTGCCAAAAGATTCTTCGGATTGTTCCTGTCGAGCGCAACGATAGAAGGCTCATTTACAACCACCTCATCATTATGAATGATCAGCGTGTTTGCGGTTCCAAGATCTATTGCGATTTCCTGCGTGAAAAAATTAAATATTCCCATATTGTACTTGTGCCGATCCTGCCCGGATAGTGCTGGCAAAGTTGAATGAAATAATTGGATTAAACAACCTGAGGATGTTGATTTTCAAGACTTATTCTGCTTTGGGGAAAAACAGATTTATCTTTCATCAAAATCCGTTACTAAGATTGTTAGTTTTTACATTTTACTTCCTACAAATTCGTACCCGATATCATTCCGGTAGTACAT
>JAEWDG010000218.1 GCA_023390215.1 Bacteroidota bacterium
GAATGAGTTTATTTGATCTCGTGCGGAAACTGAAGAGCGGTAAACAGGAACCGGTGAGGCTTGTCATCAATAAGCTTCGAACAAAAGAAGATCTTGCGGGTAAGATAGGTCGCCAATTTGAAACTGACTCCGCACAAATGATCGCGCTTCTGTTGAATAACGATTCCCTTCAGAAATATCATCTTGATACAAATACCATCATGACCACGGTGATACCAAATACGTATTTGTTTTGGTGGAACAGTTCGGCGAGGAATATCATTGACAGGCTCCATACCCAGCACGATATGTTTTGGGAAGGAACAAGAACGGAAAAAGCTAAAGCGAAAGGTTTTACGCCCGAACAGATCTATAGCCTCGCTTCAATTGTTGAGGAAGAAACCAACAAACAGGAAGACAAGGGCCTGATCGCAAGTGTGTACATAAACAGGATTCACAAAGGGATGAAACTTGAAGCTGATCCTACGGTAAAATATGCCATGCGCGCGTTTGGTTTGAAAAGAATTCTTCACGGACACCTGCAATTTGCTTCTCCTTATAACACATATAGAAATATAGGCTTGCCGCCAGGCCCGATTTGTACACCCTCCCCTGCAACAATAGACGCGGTGCTGGATGCGCCGGAAACAGACTATATTTTTTTTGTTGCGCGTCCAAGTTTTGATGGGTACTCAAACTTTGCTTCGAATTACCAGGAACATATGAAATTTGCAAAAGCATATCAAAAAGCTTTAGACAGCCTTATCGTTGCGCGCGAAAATCAAAACCCCTGATTGCATTGATCAAGCTCACACGAATCATATTAACCCGTGGACCTCTTGGTTTTATTCTCAATAAAAGTAAACACTGGCATTTACCGGGCTTCGAAGGCGTTCCGTTTTATGATGTGATCCGGTTTTTGCATCGTCAGCTTAGAACCTATGGTTTTTTTGAACGCGCTGCAGCGATCTCTTATAACTTTATCATGTCGATCCCGCCGGCATTACTGTTTATTTTCACGCTGATTCCCAACCTTCCTTTCTTATCCAAAAAAAGTATTCAGTCACAACTGCATGCGCTGATCTTTGATATAATCCCTGCACGGACCTATAATAAAGAAGTCATCAAATTTGTGGACTCTTTTATTTACGAGTCCCGCATTGGATTACTCTCTTTCAGCCTGCTGTTTTCACTGTTCTTTGCATCAAGTGCTATGATGGGACTTATGCGTTCCTTTAATAAAAAATATATTGGCTTTGTAAAAAGGAAAGGTATTTTGCAACGCTGGGTCGCGATAAAGCTTACCATGATGTTATTTGGTTTGCTGCTGATCTATCTCATTTTGCTTATTTCTCAGGGCGCATTGCTAAAGCTGATGGTGAAGAGCACCATCTGGCGTTCGGTCATTGATTATTCCAGATGGATACTGATCTTTATGCTTGTATTTTATGCGATTGCATTGATATTCCGTTATACGCCTGCAGTGGAAAAAAGATGGAAGATCAACTCTCCCGGAACCATTTTAGCTACTGCGTTAAGCATACTTGCTTCCATGGGGTTTTCATTGTTTGTAAATAATTTCGGCAGGTATAATGTACTGTATGGATCAATTGGAACCATCATGATGGTTATGGCATTGATCTATATCAATTCACTTGCGCTGCTCATAGGCTTCGAATTAAATGTGAGTATCAAATCACTGAAGATCATATCCGCACAACGTGAGGCGGAGGAAGCAAAAGCCGAAGCGGCTGCCGCTCATCGATAATTTTGCTTTTTCAGGCGCAGTCTCTTCCGCATGAATTATTTTTATTTCCTGAAATTTCCGGGTATGAAAAATATAATTGTCATTTATCTCGTGGCTTTCGCGGTCATTACAACAGCATTCAATTTAACCGGTAATGGCCCCTTGCCTATTGGGTCAGCGCTACCGAAAGGAGACTTAAAAATGAAAGATGTATCGGGCAAAATGGTGACCATGGAAAGCCTTAAATCAAAACAGGGACTTCTCGTAATGTTCAGTTGTAATACCTGCCCTTATGTGATAAAAAACCAGGCAAGAACGAAAGCGATTGGTAGCTACGCGCAATCAAATGGGCTCGGCTTTGTGGTTTTAAACAGCAATGAGGCTTACCGTTCTGGTGAAGACAGCTATGAAGAAATGCAGGCTTATGCTAAGGAGCAAAATTATTCCTGGCATTACCTGTTAGACCAGGATCATATTGTAGCTGATGCCTTTGGTGCGAACAGGACACCTGAATGTTTTTTATTCGATAAAGATCTGAAACTGATTTATCATGGCGCGATAGATGATAATCCTTCCGACGAAAATGCTATTACCCGCCAGCACCTCAGGATCGCCATCGATGAACTTATTTCCGGAAAAGAAATCACTGTAAAAGAAAGCCGCAGCGTAGGCTGCTCGATCAAGCGTAAAGGTTAGCAGGATCACCCGTCAACAGTAATAATAAAAAGGCGCCTTTTGCAATTGCAAAAGGCGCTTAAATAACTGGCTAAAAGATCAGGGATGCACCGAATAAATAAAGCCTTGAATGTTCGCGTCCAGAACAGGGTAATCCGCTATATCTACGTTTCCATCACCGTTTAAATCAGTTGCGTAAAATCCAAAGCTGAAATTATTGACATCATTATCGAGGTCAGGATAATCAGCGATATCAATATTTTCGTCCTGGTTGATATCTCCGGTGAAAAATGCCCATACACCGGATTCAACTTCAACCATATTGTCTCCATAAGCTTTATTGGCAGCACTTGTAAAATCATATAGTGGCGTGGCAGCAGAACAGGCAATTGGGTTTGCAGACCAGGTTTGAATACTGTTTCTGTGTTTTACAGCCACATAATAGGAACCCGGGCTCTGAGTAAAAGTTGCCGATACAGTTCCATTTACTGAAAGCATGGCGTCGATACTGTTAACCAGTGTGAAATTGGAAGCATCATGCAATTCAATTGTTACATTGTCAACTTCTGAGGAGGATGAAGAAACGGCCTGGTTGAGCAGAACGGGCTGCATCGTTCCTGCGCCGGTATAATAGCCCTGCAGAAACAGTCTGAGATTTACCGTTATCATATTGCTGCAACTCTGCACCGTAACCTGCTGA
>JAEWDG010000103.1 GCA_023390215.1 Bacteroidota bacterium
ACACCACAAAGGGTGAAAAAATAGATGTACATAATCCAACCCAGTTTCCTGATCCCAGCAGATTGGAAAGGGTGGAGGAACCTTTCATCAAGGCACAGATCATTACCAAGCCCGAGTATATCGGAAATATCATGACCCTTTGTATCAACAAACGGGGTATACTTATACATCAGGGCTACCTGACCACTTCGCGCGTGGAACTCACTTTTGAAATGCCGCTAACGGAGATTGTGTTTGATTTCTATGATAAATTAAAGTCGCAAACCCGTGGCTACGCCTCATTCGATTATCATCCGATAGGCTTTCGTGAGTCGGATATCGTAAAGATGGATATCCTGCTTAATGGAGAAAAAGTGGACGCATTGAGTGCTTTGATCCATCGCAGCCGTTCCCAGGAATTTGGTCGCAAACTTTGTGAAAAGCTGAAAGAGCTACTTACCCGCCAGCAATTCCAGATCGCCATCCAGGCCGCCATCGGGGCCAAGGTCATCGCCCGTGAGAACATCAGCGCCATGCGTAAGGATGTGACCGCGAAATGTTATGGTGGCGATATCAGCCGTAAACGTAAGCTTCTGGAAAAACAAAAAGAAGGTAAAAAGCGGATGCGCCAGATCGGAAACGTGGAAGTACCGCAGGAAGCCTTCCTTGCTGTACTGAAGCTTGATGATTAGCGTAATTTTCTACCGAAAATAAATGATGAAAAAAACGTTTAGATACGGAGGTAGAATATATCTTACAACTGACAGCCTGAAATTAACAGCTGGTTAATAACCAGGTGGTACAACGATCTTAGACTCGTTCATCGGTGCAGGAACCGGGGCTTTTCCTTCGGGGGTAACCTGGCTAAAAAGTTTTTCTACATACACCCACCTGCCATTTTTCCATTGAAGTCCCTCATAATCTCCGTCAGGGATTAAGGTCCACTTTTTATTAGGCTCATTGGATTCTGAAACCAGATGTTCCATTACGATCATGTCGAGTTCGGGATCATACACCATCCTCGGGTTTGCATCTTTTTTAAATTCCATAAAATAACGCGCGGGTGCATCGGGAACTGGCTTGTTGTTGGGTATGTTGAAGATCTTTGCGCCAAAACGGGGTTTACCATTTTCAAAGCTGAGTACGTCAACTACTTTTTTGGTACTGCGGATATTGTTTTCATCAAATCCCAATAATGTATAATAGGTGAGGTTGCCCGATTTTTTTTCGATGAGTTTATAATATATCGCACCAATCCATCCGAGATTATCCGAAATGGTATCAGATACATTTTCGGTATTGTCGGAGCGGTCTATAAGCGGAAACAATTTTAATGAACCATCTTCAGTTCTCATTTGTATTGCGCCATGCTGGCGAAATAAATTTTCATTTACCATCAACTGCCAGGTGAAAATGCGGAAACTGCTGTCGGGTGCGTATATTTTAGAAACGGTTTGTAAAGAATCGAAAGGATAATAGAAAGAATTTCTGGTGGTAAGTGCTCTTACAAATCCGCGCGTGAAGCTGCTGTCTGCAACAAATCTGTCGGATGTATTTATCCCCGTTATCATTTTCCAGGAATAAGGCTTCAGAGAATCTTCTTTTTGTTTCAAAATGGCGAGCGAAGCGCGATCGGGTTTTTGGGCAAATACTGGATTGAGCAGGCAAATACCAATAACGGCTGCCATGAAATTTTTCATGTGATAAATTTAAGCATTGACGGAACGCTAAATGCTTCAAATCGAAAAACTCATTTGTTTTAACGAAAACTTTGCCCTTGTACCAGGTGGTTTGCGAAGTCGATCAGGCTTTCAAAGCTGTCGTCTATGCGGGTATCGGCCTTGTCAATTTCAGGTCGGGTGGTGGGCAGAAAAACAGTATATACACCCAGGTTTCTACCGAATTCCATGTCGCTTACCGTATTGCCAACCATGATTGATTTTTTCACGTCAATATCAGGGAAACGAGCAATTGCCTGATGTCCCATGCCGGGATTTGGTTTACGGTTTATGCTGCTTTCATCGAGATCGGGAGCAAAGAATATCGCATCAAGCCTGCCGCCAGCTTCCAGTATTTCATTGGTCATGTTGAGGTGTATGCGTTCAAGTTCATCAGGTTTGGTTAACCCCTTGCCCACACCTTTTTGATTAGTGACCACTACGATACGGTGAAATGTTTCGGCGAAGATCTTCATGGCTTCATGCACACCTTCATAAAATCTAAATTCTTCCCAGGTATGAATATAGTCCTTGTGTTTCTCGTAGTTGATCACACCGTCGCGATCAAGAAACAGGGTCCAGGAACGGTCAATTTTTTCGTAAGGTATTTGCATTATGCCGCGAGGTCTTTATCTGCTTTAATAAAATCTTCCGGAATTCCAATGTCAACGAAATATCCTTCCTGCACAAGACCCATCATGGTTTCAGAGTCAAGCCAGGCTTCGAGAAAATCCTTTTCAAAGGAAAATTTTTCCGGAAGACCGAAGGAAAGGAATGCAGGAATATTCAGCACATATACTCCGCCGTTAATCAACCCTTTTTTAACCGGTTTTTTTTCTTCAAATGACTGGATGAAACCGTCTTTGTTGATCTTAACCAAACCATACCGATCGAAGTTGTGCATAGGCTTCAATGCCAGAGTGCATACTGCTTTGTGTTGCAGATGATAATTTATCAGTTTTTTCAGATCTACCCTGAATAATGTATCTGCATTCAATACAATACAATTTGATTCATTCGCGAGTGTACACGCTGCCTTAATCCCGCCACCTGTTCCAAGTGGGTTTGCTTCAACAGTGATCGAAATATCAAGATCAGGGTAATTCTGATGCAGATGTTTTTCAATGACCTCATGCATATATCCCAGGGAAAATATAAAACGGTTAACGCCGGCGTTCAGTGCCTCTTGTATAACATGGTCGATAAACGGTTTGCCTGCCACCGGCGCCATGCACTTTGGAACATCGGGCACTGCTGCACGTAAACGCGTGCCTAAACCTCCTGCAAGAATAATGGCTTCCATTTAAACTTTTGGAAAATAAAGTTCTTCAACAAGCTGGCAAATAATATGTCCGATAAGGATATGGCTCTCCTGGATACGCGGCGTATCTGTTGATGGAACGTTTATCAGAATATCGCTTACATCTTTCATTTTTCCACCTGTTGCTCCGGTAAACGCTATGGTTGTCATGTCTTTTTCGCGGGCAACTTCGAAAGCCCTGATAATATTTGTGCTGTTGCCCGATGTGCTAAGTCCTACGAGAACATCACCTTTCCGGCCGATGCCTTTGATCATTCGTGAATAAACAACATCATAGCTGTAATCGTTGGCCACCGCCGTCATGTAAGAGGTGTTAACATGCAGGGCCTCCGCCGGTAACGCATCCCGGTCGGTATAAAATCTGCCACTGAATTCTGCGGCGAGGTGTTGGGCATCTGCCGCACTTCCTCCGTTCCCGCAAAATAGAACTTTGTGGCCGTCTTTAAAAGCCTTCAATACTGCCTGAACCGCATCAGCAATGTTTTTCTGAAGCGCTGTGTCTTCAAGAACTTTTAGTTTTACATCGATCGACGCCTGTATTAATG
>JAEWDG010000145.1 GCA_023390215.1 Bacteroidota bacterium
GGATATGTTGTTGTTGAAGGTCGTGATAAAGACATCCTGGTGAAACCAAACGATTTCGGAAAAGCGTTTCACGGCGATACAGTACGCGTGGAAATTGCTGCGCACCAGAAACCAGGTAAAAGACTGGAAGGTGTAATTGTAGATGTGGCACAACGAAAACAGGATGTTTTTGTAGGATCAATTGAGATCCATAATAACATCAGTTTTTTTATTCCCGGTGGCGACAGACCGATACCGGATTTTTTCATTCCCCCGGAAAAGCTGAATGGCGCTGTGAATGGTGACCGTGTACAGGTGAAGCTGGTAAAATGGAACAAGGGAGACCGGAAACCTGAAGGCGAGGTTTTACATGTAATCAAAGCGGAAGATGAGGCGGATATGGCCATGAAGGAGATCCTGCTGGAAGGAGGTTTCCCGCTTACTTTCGATCTGCCCCTGCTCAAAGAAGCCGCGAAGATGTCGGGAAAAATTACCCGCGAAGAGCTGGCGAAACGAAAAGATTTTCGCGACATTCTCACTTTCACTATAGATCCCGCTGATGCCAAAGATTTTGATGACGCGATCTCTATACGAAATCTTGATAACGGGTATTATGAAATCGGTATTCATATAGCGGATGTAAGTCATTTTGTGAAACCCGGTTCAGAACTGGATAAAGAAGCCTACCGGCGTGCTACAAGTGTGTATCTTCCGGACCGGGTGAACCCTATGCTTCCGGAGAAAATTTCCAATGAACTATGTTCCTTAAGGCCGAATGAAGAAAAATATTGTTTTTCTGCAGTATTCCAGGTTACAAACAGGGCTGAAGTAAAACATAAATGGATAGGCAGAACCGTAATCCACAGTGATCACCGTTTTACGTATGAGGAAGTGCAGGAGATCATTGAGAAAGGCGAAGGAACTTTTGATCGTCCTATACTCTTGCTGGATAAACTCGCGAAGGAATTAAGGAAACAACGATTCGATAACGGCGCTATAAATTTTTCATCACAGGAGGTGCGTTTTCAACTGGATGAAAAAGGGAACCCTGTCGGGATCATTATTAAGGAAAGTAAAGACGCACATAAACTCATCGAAGAATTCATGTTGCTTGCCAACCGGACGGTTGCCGAATATGTTTCGAAGATCAAGATTAATAAAGTACCCATACCTTTTCCGTATCGCATACATGATACACCCGACGATGAAAAACTGAAAATGTTTGCCGCTTACGCAAGAAAGTTCGGCTACAGTTTTAATATTCACGATGATAAGGAGATTGCTAATTCGTTCAATAAACTTTTGGAAGAAGTTGAGGGAAAACCTGAGCAGCATGTTTTGGAACAGTTGGGTATACGCACAATGGCCAAGGCGGTTTATACTTCGGAAAATGTTGGTCATTACGGTTTGGGCTTTGAGCATTACTGTCATTTCACTTCACCCATCAGGCGTTATCCTGATGTGATGGTTCATCGTATTCTGCAACAGATCATCGATAAAAACCTTGCGCCCGACAAACAGATGGAAGAGAAATGCCGTCATTGCAGTGATCAGGAAAGGGCGGCCATGGAAGCAGAAAGATCAGCTAACAAATACAAACAGGTACAGTACATGAAAAATTACCTGGGCGATGATTTTGAAGGTGTGATCAGTGGGGTAGCCTCATTTGGGTTCTGGGTAGAAACGATTGATACAAAATGCGAAGGACTGGTTAGTTTACGCGATATTTCGGATTTCGATGAATTCTTTCACGATGATGAAAATTACACACTGGTTGGAAGAAGAAGTGGATTAAAATTCCGCATGGGCGATAAGGTGAAGATCAAGGTTGCAGCTGCGAACTTAACCAAGCGCCAACTCGATTATCATTGGGTACCTGAAAATCCTCCCGCTGAAAATAAAACTCAAAACAGATCGCGCAAAAAAAAGTAAAGTCAGCAGAAACCCGCTATGCATTCGTTTCCAGAACTATCTACGCTATTTGAAGAAAGATTCAGTAAAAGACATTTTCCGGCGGAACCCTCGCGGCTATATGATGCAGGACAATATATACTGGGCATAGGAGGGAAGCGCGTTCGGCCGGTGGCAGTGTTAATGGCGAATGAATTATTCGGAGCGCTGCAGGAAGATGCTTTTGAAGTTGCGACCGCGATCGAGTTGTTTCATAATTTCAGCCTCATACATGACGACATAATGGATAAAGCGCCGAGGCGCAGGGGAGTGGAAACCGTGCATATCAAATATGGCGAATCAACGGCTTTGCTGGCGGGAGATGTAATGCTGGTTAAAGCATACGATTACATCAACCGTATCTCTCCGCAATACGAAAAAGCAATCATCGCACTGTTTAATAAAACTGCCGCGGAAGTTTGCGAAGGTCAGCAAATGGATATGAATTTTGAAGAAGCGGATCAGGTGGCCTTCGACGATTATTCAAATATGATCGCGTTAAAAACTTCTGTGTTACTTGGCGCAAGTTTGCAAATGGGCGCAATCATAGGCGGAGCGGGATTGGGGAACCAGGAACATATCTATGCCTTCGGCAAAATGCTGGGGATGGCTTTCCAGGTGCAGGATGATTACCTCGATGCATTTGGTGATCCCGAAAAGTTTGGCAAACAACCTGGTGGCGATATTTTATCGAACAAAAAAACATTTTTGCTTTTACATGCATTGGATGTTGCCAGCCCTGAACAAAATGAAAGGCTAAGATACTGGTACAGCAAAACCGATCTGCCTGAAAAAGAACGGCTGGAAAAAATAAAAGAAGTGATCGCTGTATTCAAATCCTGCAAAGTGGATGAATGGGCAGCACAGTTAAAAGATAACTATTATCAGGAGGCGATGAAACACCTGGAAGAGATAGCGGTACTTTCCGTGCGCAAGCAGGAACTGCTGAAACTAGCCGCTTATCTTTTAAACCGCGATAAGTAGAAGACCGCGCAATCGCACAATTTTCTTATTTTCCCCGTATAATACCAACTGCTATGTTGAATTCCCTGTTCAGAAAAAAATCTATTGAAAGAATCCTGAGAGAAAAAGAAGAGTCGGTGCATGGACCCCATGATCTGCATAAAGT
>JAEWDG010000154.1 GCA_023390215.1 Bacteroidota bacterium
GCTTTATGATGGCTGGTATTGGCTTTTATGGCAGCCAGGTATTTTATAATTCATACCTGCCGGATATTGCCGCCGAAGCGGATATGGATAAGGTAAGTGCCAGAGGGTATTCAATGGGTTATATTGGAAGTGTATTGATGCAGCTTATCGGTTTTGCACTGGTAATGGCCATGCCCAACTCAGCGTTGCCCTTAAAAATAACGTTTGTTCTGGTTGGTCTCTGGTGGATCGGGTTTGCTCAGATCACCTTCAGGGTACTTCCGATTTCTTCAAAATCAGACCGGGCTGCGAAGAAACATGTTCTGGCAAATGGATTTTTCGAATTAAAAAAAGTATGGGATCAGGTAGTTCACCTGCCTGTTTTAAAAAGGTTTCTTGCAGCATTTTTCTTTTACAGCATGGGGGTTCAAACCGTAATGCTGATCGCCATAGATTTTGGGTTGAAAATTCTTCATCTGGAAGATATGAAATTGATCATCACGGCCGTGCTAATACAACTTGTTGCTATTGCGGGCGCAGTTGGTATGAGTAAACTCTCCGCTAAACTCGGCAATATCACTGTACTGATCCTTACTGTCATACTCTGGATCTCTGTTTGTATCGCGGGTTATTTTATGCAAACAGAACTGCATTTTTATATCATCGCATCACTCGTTGGGTTAGTTATGGGTGGGATACAATCATTAAGCCGTTCAACGTATTCCAAGCTTATGCCCGAAACAAAAGATACGGCCTCTTTTTTCAGTTTTTACGACGTAACAGAAAAACTGGCGATTGTGATCGGTCTTATCAGTTTCGGTTTTATTGAAGGGTTTACCGGCAGTATGCGAAATTCTATACTTGTACTTATTGCATTTTTTGCACTTGGTCTCATCTTTCTGCTGTTTACCCATGCGGCAGATAAAAAACATCGGAATCATGAAAATTCATAGCATAGAAACCGGCTTTTTTAAACTGGATGGTGGCGCCATGTTTGGCGTGGTACCTAAATCGATCTGGAATAGGATCAACCCCGCTGATGACAACAATATGTGCACCTGGGCGATGCGCTGTTTACTGATAGAAGATGACAACCAGTTAATTCTTATCGATACCGGGATCGGAAATAAACAGGATGAAAAATTTTTCAGTCATTATTATCTGCACGGAGATAGCAGCCTTGCTTCCTCATTAAGATCAAAGGGGTTTTCGTTTGCGGACGTCACCGATGTGATCCTGACCCATCTGCATTTCGATCATTGTGGCGGAGCCATTATCCGCCAGGGAGACAAGTTATTACCGGCCTTTCCGAATGCTACATATTGGAGTAATGCGAGACACTGGAAATGGGCAACCGAGCCCAATGCCCGTGAGAAAGCGTCTTTTCTTAAAGAAAATATTCTTCCGCTAAAGGAAAGCGGCCAACTCAAGTTCATTGAAGATGTCGCTGCTGAATTCCCTTTAAATATCAGCATCCGGCAGGTCTTCGGCCATACGGATGCGATGATGCTTCCCCAGTTTACATACAAAGGAAGATCTATTCTGTATATGGCCGATCTACTGCCTTCAGCGGGCCATATCCCCCTACCCTATGTAATGGCATATGATATGTTTCCGCTCACAACCTTAAATGAAAAAAAATCTTTTCTGGAAGAAGCGGTGGAGAATGAAACCATCCTGTTTTTTGAACACGATCCGAAAATAGAATGTGCCACCCTTCAGCGTACGGAAAAAGGTGTAAGGCTCAAAGAAGAAATTAAATTATCTGATCTGGGATAACTAACGCAGTCCCTTAAACGAAGAAAGCGGATGTCTGAGATTTCTGTACGACATCATATCGATCTTCACGCTACCCACCGAAATCGGGCTTTCTACCCTCAGAATAACCCGGTTTGGATCATCGCTGAACCATGCATTCATTTTTTCTCCACCCTCAAAAATAGTTCCTTTGATCAGCAGGGGTTTGATGTGTATGGCATTGAACTTTCCATACCGGGTTTTAATCGATTCCTTCCCGATATACCTTATGTATAAATGAAAGATCTCATCGTCCAGGAACATATCGAAAGGTATTTTATCTCCCGGCTTGTATTTGGAAAAATCGATGTTACGTGCATAATAAACTGCGCTCACTACATCCTGCATGCACGATGTGATGCTGAAAACCCCGTTAGTACTTACTGCGGTGTTTGCAGTATGATTAAAACTCACATTGTTGTAAATTTTGTGTCCACCTTCATCCACATTCCTTAAAAATTTCATCGGCATCATGGTGCCGGTATCTACATAGCTCTCATATTTATCCCTGACCTTAAAAAAATTATCAAAGAAGGAATAAGTTTTTCCTTCACCCACATGATGGTATACGGTTTTTCCATTAAACCGCTCAAGTGTGGTGGTAAAGGTTGCTTCACCGGCTCCGATATAGGCGCCCATGGCATTATAAAATACTTTAAACGTAACCGTTTCTCCTTCCTTAAAGGCTGTATTCCTGATACCGCAAAACTCGCCGTTATCTGTTGTAAAACTGAGAGAACAGATTACGGTCATCAATAATAAAAGTTTAGTAAGGGTTATTCCTTTCATTTTTCTTTCATAATTTTTATACCCAGAATCAATACGCTGCCTATAACAGCAGGCGCCACGAGGTTGATCAGCCAGATGCCAAGCGCCGCTGCCTGAATGCCTATGATATTTGAACTGAATTTTCCTAATAACATCACACTCAACGTTGCTCTCACCGGTAATTCTGTGAATCCAATGGTTGGTGCGATCACCATGATCA
>JAEWDG010000188.1 GCA_023390215.1 Bacteroidota bacterium
ACTATACTCACGATGATGGGGTTACCTATTCCTCCTGAAATGACCGGAAATATTTTAATTTGATGTATGAAAATTTTGAAAAAGATTTTACTGGTATTACTGATCTTATTATTATTGGCCCAGTTTATTCCAAAGCCGGATAAAAATATTTCAGCAACAGTTCCGCCCACGGATATCAGGATGGTATATACAACGCCTCCCACCGTCGATTCAATTTTAAAAACGAGTTGTTACGATTGCCATAGCAATAACACAAGTTATCCCTGGTATTCAAGGATACAACCCGTAGCACTGTGGCTGGGAAATCATATAAAAGAAGGGAAGAGAGAATTAAATTTCTCAGATTTTGGAACATACAGGGCCGCGAAACAATTTCATAAATTAGAAGAGGTCGAAGAAACCATAAAAGAAGGCGAGATGCCCTTAACCTCTTATACGCTGATACATACAAAAAGTAAACTCACTGAGGATCAAAAGAAAATAATGATCTCGTGGACACAAGACCTGCGTGATACGCTCAGGAAAATTTATCCCCCCGACAGCCTAACGATAAAAAGGAAAAGCAAATAACACGGATAGTCTTTTTTTGTTAAACTCTGTCATTTTAGGGTCAAGCAGCGTGCGGGGATAGTTGAATGTCATATATTTAGAGGAACAAAATCTCTTTAGTTATGACCGAAGAGCAAATGCTTGCCGGAAGTATAAAGAATAATGCTGCTGCACAGGAGGCGCTGTATAATAAATTCAGCCCGAAAATGCTTGGTGTCTGTTACCGTTTTGCAAAGAACCGTGAAGATGCTGAAGACATGCTGCAGGAAGGTTTCATAAAAATTTTCACACAGCTTCATCAGTATAGAAACGAAGGCGCCCTTGAAGGCTGGATCCGCAGAATCATTGTGCACACCTGCATTAACGTCCTCAAAAAAAATAAGAAATTTTCCGAGAGTGTAGATATTATCCATGCGAGTAATATTCATATCAAGGAAGAAATGATCCCTTCCATCATGCAGGCCAAACAGGTAGTGGAAAGCATCAGGCTATTGCCCCTGGGTTATCGCACTGTATTAAACCTTTATGCAATCGAAGGCTTTTCCCACAGGGAGATCGCCAACCTGCTTGATATTGAAGAAAGCACGAGCCGTAGTCAGTACACCCGTGCAAAAGCAATGTTAAGATATACTTGTAAAAAGAAAGATCCTATTAAAACCAGCGCAGAGAATGGATTATGGAGCTATGGTCAGTTCGCCCCGTTAAGCATCCTGCGACCTATTAATTACACCATGACTAATTGATTTTTTGTGAAAGATGGAACAGAATTTTTTTCGGGACGGATTTGAAAACTTATTAAAAGAGCAGGCGGATAACTTCCGCATGTACCCTTCGCGCAGGGTATGGAACAGCATCTATAACGACCTGTACCCGGGCCGCCGCTGGCCCTCGATGACGGTTATGCTATTACTGGTATTCTCCCTGATATATATCGGTATAACGCATAGCCATCAAATCACTGCTACAACAAGGCCACATGAAACCGGCAAAGAAAGAACCGCAGGTATTGATAATAACTTGAGCCTGGCGCAGAATTCTTATAGGATTGATGACAGGTTCGCCAGCTCTGCAGGGACCGCTAACGGACCAATCTTTGAAAACATTTCAGAACCACATGGTGACCTGCACAAACCGGAACGAAATAATAATCTGTCATCATCTGAAAACCCAAGTACGCAACGCAACACAAGAAGCAGGTCCTTGGATCATGGACGTTCAAGCCTGGTAGTTACCGCTTCCGTTGCTGAAAATGATTTTGAAAATACGCCTGAATCAACATCCGGCGCAGAACGCAATGCGCCTGTCGAAATTCATTTGAATGAATCTACAGGCACTTCTTCTACGGATGATGCTATCCTGCATTTTTCAGCTATCGCACCACAACTACAAAACAATGTAAAAGCTGATCCTCAATTGAGACTTGTCTCTCTTGATATCATCACAAACCTGCCAAAAGATAACAGTGAAAAGGAATGGATAGAAAATTTTGCTTTCCATAATAAACCGCTTTCGAAAAAATGGAAAACCAATATTGATTATATGGCCTGGGCAACCCCATCGGTGGGCTACCGTTCATTGAAGGCGAACCGCAGGTACGAACCATCAGCTCGCATCGCATTGTTGGCTCCTTTGGGTAATGGTGAAAACGAACCGGATCTGGTACATAATCCTGCCATGAATTTTGAAGCAGGCCTTGCAGCGCGGTTTAATAAAACAAAAAACATTGTACTAAAACTCGGCGTTCAGTTTAACTATACAAATTATACGGTAAGAGCCTATGAACTCAATCATACAACTGCTACATCGTTAATGTTGAATGATATGAATACCGGTGCACGCTACCTGGTTTTAAGATCAAGTTCACTGGCAAATATTGAGGGGCTGGCATCGCAGCATGTAAATAACAATTCTTTCCAGTTATCAGTACCGCTGGGTCTTGATATTCGCCTCGCAGGTCTAAGAAAAATACAATGGTATGCTGGCGCGGATGTTCAGCCAGGTATTGTTTTTGGCGGACAGTCGCTTCTCATCTCGGCAGATAAGAAAAATTATATTGCGGATAATGGCTTCAGAAGAAAATGGAACCTGAACTCCGGAATTGAATCATATGTTACTTATCAAACACCGGCCGGTATAACCCTTCTCGCTGGTCCCCAGATCCGTTACCAGTTATTTTCCACGTATAACAGCCAATACAGTTATAAAGAGAACCTGTATAATCTCGGGTTGAAAATTGGTCTCATCAAAAAATTCTGATAAAGAAGATTTAACTAATTGCGCGCGGCTATTCATGCCGCGCTTTTTATTTTAACGACGCACGGTCGTAATTTTGGAGCTATGTTTACAAGAATATTTTTTATTGCATCCGTATTTGTGCTTTGCAGTTGTAAACAGAAACCCACAACTGTTCCGGCTACCACGGCGGTTAGCACTTCGACTGAATCAGAAGAACCGAAGCAGGGTTTTTTCCCTGTGAATAGTTTTATCAGGGGCGAAATAAATGGTCTGAGAACGCAGGGCATAAATCCGATAGAATACAGAATATATGGTGAGAAAAAAGATTCAAGCTGGCTGCAGTCTGAGAATTTCGAAAAGTCTATGATCGCCTTTCTGGAACCTTCGATAGACAGTATTTCTTTGTCTTCCTGGTTCAGTGAATCCAGCTTTCTGGATCAAACCATTAATGCTGTGACTTTTTCCTATGATCCGAAAACAGAACTGCCAGACAGTTTTCCTATAAGGAGGTGGGATGTATATATTGACCCTGCAACGGAAAAAGTACGCAGGATTTATATAGTAAAGAAGCTCCTTTCAGGAAATGTTCAACAACTAACCTGGCAGGCCGGACACTGGGCAAAGATCCTGGAACTTGATCCTTCGAAAACAGGCAACAGCGCGGTTATCCGTCTAACAGAGATAAAATGGGATTATTAGAATGACCCAGGATGAATTTTCAAAAATTTCAGCTTCAATTCCCACCCAGCCCGGTATTTACAAATATTATGATGGAGCCGGAGAACTGATCTATGTAGGAAAGGCAAAACACCTGCGTAAAAGGGTGAGCAGTTATTTTTCAAAAACATTTACAAATTACAAAACCGCAGAACTTGTCCGCCGCATCCATCATATAGAATTTACAATCGTAAACAGTGAACAGGATGCATTTCTGCTGGAGAACTCGCTGATCAAAGAATTCCAGCCGATCTTCAACATCAATTTGAAGGATGATAAAAGCTATCCCTTCCTTGTTATTAAAAATGAACCTTTCCCAAGAGTATTTTTCACGCGCCAACGAGTAAATGATGGCTCTACCTATCTCGGTCCTTATACATCTGTTGGAAAAGTACGCGACCTTCTGGCATTTATAAAACAAAATATCCCACTGCGCACCTGCAAACTAAATCTGAGTCCCTCCAATATTGAAAAAAAGAAATTTAAAGTTTGCCTGGAATATCATTTAGGTAATTGCAAAGGCCCCTGTGAGGGTTTACAGGATGAAGCGGATTATGAAAATGGGCTTGACAGGTTAAAACATTTTCTGAAAGGAAATCTGAATCCCATCATTCAGGAATACAGGAAACAGATAAAAGACTTTTCAGAAAATCTTGAATTCGAGAAGGCCGCAGCAGTACAGCAGAAGATCGAACATGTAAGCCGCTACCAGTCAAAATCGCAGGTTGTCAATACACGCACAGGAACTGTTGATGTTTTCGCAATTCTTGAAGAAGGCGATACAGCCTATGTAAATTACCTGGCCGTAAATGACGGTAGTATCATTCAAACAAAAACGATTACACTTGAAAAGAAGTTAGAAGAATCAAAAGAAGAGGTTCTGGCTTTTGCCGTGGCCCAACTGCGGGAGAATTTCGAGAGTACGGCAAAGGAGATCATTCTACCGTTTGCCGTCGAATATCCTGACAAAACGGTAACGGTAACGGTTCCACGATTTGGAGATAAGAAAAATCTGCTCGGGCTTTCAGAAAAAAATGTCAACTACTTTAAGGCAGAACTGGAAGCAAAAAAACTTTTAAAGCTGGAAGACAAAACAGAAGCAGAAACAGAAAAAATACTCGAACAATTACAGGAAGACCTGCATCTGCCTGAATTGCCCGTCAGGATTGAGTGTTTTGACAATTCAAATTTTCAGGGCACAAATGCAGTGGCGGCGATGGTTTGCTTTATAAACGGCCGGCCTGAGAAAAAAGAATACCGTCACTTCAATATAA
>JAEWDG010000289.1 GCA_023390215.1 Bacteroidota bacterium
CTGAAGGTTTGCAGCAACGCCAGCCAGAAAAAGAAGACGAGGAGCATGGAGATGCGGAAGAAACCGCGGAAGCTAAAGCGGCACGTTTCGAAGAAAAACAGGGCGAAGGTGAAGAAAGAGGAAGACGTTCACGCGGAGCTACCGGTGGTGGTGGCGCGCCTAAACGCAGGATCCCAAGTTCCGGAGGTGCCCGCAGACCAGCAGGTGGTGGTGGTGCCCGCTAATCTATTTATTAACCGTTCCGAAGGGAACAATAATGTATTATCATGAGTGCAACAATAACAGCAGCAGATATTAATAAGCTTCGTCAGGCTACAGGCGCAGGAATGATGGATTGCCGTAAAGCGCTGACAGAAAGCAATGGAGATTTTGAGGCAGCGATCGACTGGCTCCGTAAACAGGGACAGAAAGTTGCCGCTAAACGCAGCGACCGCGAAGCGAAAGAAGGCGTGGTAATAGCAAAAACAACTGCTGATAATAAAGCGGGGATCATCGTTTGCGTTAGCTGTGAAACCGATTTCGTGAGCAAAAACGCTGATTTCGTAGCTTTTGTTGGATCTATTGCAGATGCAGCGGTTAAACATAATGTGAAATCAGTTGATGAACTGAATAACATTTCTGTTAACGGTGCGAAAGTATCGGATATGGTGAATGATAAACTCGCAGCCATCGGAGAAAAGATCGAAATATCCCGTTTCGAAAGGGTTGATGCGCCTTTCGTGGCAAGCTATATCCACGGTGCTTACCGCATGGGTGTGCTGGTGGGCATGTCAGAAGATGCTTCTGAAGCAGGTAAGGACGTTGCGATGCAGATCGCGGCGATGAATCCGCTCGCTGTGGATGAATCATCCATTTCCGCTGACGTGATCGAAAGAGAAAAAAACATCGCAATCGAACAGGTTAAAGCTGAAGGCAAACCTGCTGAAATGGCTGAGAAGATCGCGATGGGCAAACTGAATAAATTCTTTAAAGAAAACACCCTCCTTGCTCAGGCATTCGTAAAAGATGCGAATAAATCTGTGGCAGATTACCTGAAGTCTGTGAGTCCTTCATTGAAGATCACGGAATTCAAAAGGGTGGCTATAGGATAATTTATTTTGATAAGCGAAACGAAAGTTTCGCTTTTTTTTCGTCAGAAAAGAAAGCTAATCTCAATTCTATATTTGTAAAAAATTAAATCGTTCATGCTTCCTAGATACAAACGTGTATTATTAAAATTATCCGGTGAATCATTAATGGGTGATAAAAGTTTCGGGCTGGATTCCACGGTGATAGCCCAATATGCCCAGGAGATCAAACAAATTACTGAACTGGGTGTGCAGGTTGCACTCGTGATCGGTGGTGGGAATATTTACCGCGGAATGAACGAAGCAGAAACCGGAATTGAGCGTGCGCAGGGTGATTATATGGGGATGCTGGCTTCCGTCATCAATGGAATGGCACTTCAAAGTGGTTTGGAAAAAGCCGGCGTTTATACCAGGTTGCAGAGCGCGATAAAAATGGAACAGATTGCTGAACCTTACATCCGCCGCAGAGCTATGCGCCACCTGGAAAAAGGCAGGGTGGTTATTTTCGGTGCAGGCACCGGGAATCCTTATTTTACAACGGATACAGCGGGTTCCCTTCGCGCCATTGAAATCAACGCAGATGTGATCCTGAAAGGAACACGTGTGGATGGAATTTATACAGCCGATCCGGAAAAAGACCCATCAGCAAAACGCTTTACGAAGATCAGTTTTGCTGATTGCATTTCGCAGAACCTGAAGGTGATGGATATGACCGCCTTCACACTTTGTATGGAGAACAATCTTCCGATCATTGTGTTTGATATGAACAAACCTGGAAACTTGATGAGTGTGGTTACTGGTGAAAAAGTTGGAACCCTGGTAAGCTGATAGCAGAAAAAATATTTAAAGCAAGAGCGGCCTGAGAAATCAGGCCGCTGTTTATTTATACCCTCAAAATTATTTACAAAGCGGAAAGGTGATCTTCAATCGCATTCAGCGAGGAAATGGTGGGCGTTAAAGAAACACTCATAAAACTGCCTGTACCCTGCGGCGAAATAACGGCATCAGTTTGTCCATAGAAATAATCGTTCCCCTGCATTGAAATCACGACCACTGTTATCTCTTCACCTGCCGGTAAACTTCCTGAGCGGAACTGCATTGTACCTGCATCTCCATACAGTTCAATAACGGTTCGTTTATTCTTAAATACTACAAATGCGGCACTGTTCGCGTTAGTATAATTCGATGGCAGTACCAGGGCAAGTTTGGTTTGGGTAATATTGGTAGTGTCGTAAAATTTATCACAATTGATCCAGCCCAATTGACTCGTATATATCCGGTAGTTCAAGCCAAAGATCTGTACCGGATTGCTTATGGAATCCTGTGCAGGCAGCCAGTTAAAGGTGGAAGCTACAGAAGAGTCTCCGTAAAACAATCCCATGGATTGATCTAATGGATTGCCGGGATATTCCAGCATCAACGGCATGGAAGGTGAAACAGTTAGTGCTGAGCCATTTTGGTAGATCTTGATATACATCACTCCTCCCGAAACCAAAACCCTTCCATTTGACACCGTAGGTTTATCTGCACGTATCAAATCTCCTTTTGATAAAAGTAATCGGCTCTCGATCGATACCAACCCGGTTGTTTGTTGTCCGTTATTTGATAACATACCAGGGATAATTTGAACACTTAAACCACCTGCAGCATTATAGGTATTTACCGTTCCGGGATTAATTAAAAACATGTCGGTCTGCGCCCCGGGGTATAAAATTGATTTGAGATTACTGATGGGCATGCCGGCCGTGATCGTGTTGTGCCATATAGTATCAGGTAAAGCTGATTGAAAACTCAGCTCATCTATATCTTTCTGGCAGGCGCTGAATGAAAACGCAGCCAGGATCAAAAACAGTAACGGTATTGTATGTTTCCGGTGTTTCATAATTTCGGCTTCATTAGTAAGACACGATATAAAATATTTTCGTTGCCTAAAAATCATAACGCAATCCCAGGCGTAAACCCGTAAGATTATATTTCTGTTTCAACGTGATGTCGTATTTATTCACCTGCGAGAAATTGTACCTGAAGTAAGGCTCTGCCAATACATGCAGCCTTTCGTTGATTTTGTAATAAGCAGACAGACTTGCCATAATTCCCAAACCTGTGTTCGTTCTGAAGCCATACGCGCTGTTATTTTTTCCCGTGGTTATCGAAACGGGTTTGAAATCAGCATCCAGGACATCACCTCTTTGCCAACTGTAAATATTTACTACAGGTCCGGCATTGAGGTTAAAGCGGAAGTTTCCGTTTCCCCACTCATAACCCAGGAGCAAAGGAATATCTATGCTTCGGTATTTATTATGTGTTAACTTATACCTGCTGCTGGAACTGAGAAAACTACCAATCGTATCGCCATTTGAAGCGATGATGTATTCTGTTCGGATTATGTGCGCTTCCAGATATTTGAATTTTTCATTGATCTGTGAATAATTTAAGCCTGTGCGAATACTCATTCCATTGTTAAACACTTTTGTATAACGCAACCCCGCACTAAATGCGCTGGATTGTTGCAGGCTTTCTTTTCTTTTTTGCAGGTAATTTGAATTGCCCGTATCAGAAAAACTTCTCAATGCAAGATCGTAACCGCCGTAAACTTCGAAATAACGTGAATTCGCCGCATTGTTTTTCTCAGCTTTGGGACAGGGAATAAATGATAATGACGGATGCGTTTCTGTTTTTACCGCTTGCTCAGGATCTGATTTCAGAAGTGAAGCATTGGTTATCCTGAGTCTCAGTCCTGCATATTCTTCCGAAACTGTATTTGCTGCATCATCTTCTTCAGGTTCAACGGTCGTGATCTGTATTTTTGTTTTCCGGGACCTGTATTTTTGATGCCTGTTCCGGTTGCCCATAAACTGTTCGTCTCTATCCTGATGCTGGGCATTTACAGTAACATCGTTTTTAATCGAAGAAGCAACTATAGAAGAATATTTAGCGCTTAGCGGTCGATCGTTTGCTAATGAATTTTGAGGTTTCTTATCTGACGAAAATTGATCTTTATTGTTCGATGTTTTGTTTGAATTAGATTTTTCGGAGAGATCGTTTGAAGGATTTGTATTAGGTGCTGAAATATTTACTGCATCATTTTGCTTTACATCTGCCTGGATAATTTGGCTCGGATCAGACAGGATCGCTTTTTGGATAGATGCGCTTTTCTCTTTTAAACCGGGATGATTTGTTTTTTCCTGTTTGGGTACAGCATTTTTTTCAGAAAGATGTGTTTCCCGGGCAGGAGAGAGCGATTTATCTGTAGGAGCAAAATGATTGAAGGCTATTATACCACCGGTTCCTACCAGAAGCAGGATGGCCCCCAGCATGGCAGCATTTTTCCAGTTCCACCATCCGACGGGTTTACGATCATCACGCTTACCGGAAATACGTTCCCACATATCAGCCGGCACCCCGGCTTCGAAGTTCTCGAATCGTTCTTTTATGTTCTTGTCGAATGGATTCATACCCCCACTTTTTGTAGTTCAAGGATTTGTTTCTGCAACATATTTCTGGCTTTGACCAGTTGGCTCCGGCT
>JAEWDG010000252.1 GCA_023390215.1 Bacteroidota bacterium
TAAGCGTACAGGCCAGCATTCTGAACCTCATCGCTGACCTGAAACAACAACTCGGGTTCTCTGCCATTTTCATTTCACATGATCTTTCCGTTATCCATCACCTCAGCGACCGTATCCTGGTTATGGAAAAAGGCAGAATAATAGAACAGGGACAGGCGGCTGAGGTTTTTTTTCATCCGAAACAAAAATATACACAGCAATTGATCGATGCGATACCAGGCAAAGCCGCAGGGATCACCTGATTTTGTTTAATAATAATAGTTGCTTTGATAAAAAATTCTTCCCCCGGGCCAGCTTCTTGCGATCATCTTACTTATAAACTCATCCAATTGGGCATCCAACGGCATATTCGTTTCCAGCGTTTCTCTTGAAATCCAGGACTGATCTCTTTTTATCCGCATTGTTGATGTATCACCAGATTGTAATCCCAGGGCGGCAATCCTCCATTGCGCAACAGAGCGGAACCGGTATTTATATAACAGTAACCAGCCTGTTTCATCTTTCAGTTGCACCCTGCGTTTGCCCAAATATTCTATTGAATCAAGTTTATCGAAATTACCCCAATAGAATATTGCCGATCTGCCCAACGCGACCTCGTCCATATAGGAACCAGGAAAATCCGATGTTTTTTTGTTCGCTGATAATAAGTCGTATAACCGGAAACGATAGATCGGATCTTCAGCAATATCATGGATAACAGCGGGAGGCACCGTTAATTTCGCTTTTAGCATTTGCCGGATCGCCGTTAATCTTAACTCATTATCTTCCGTTGCCAGGAGTTTATCAAAGAACATCTGTACTTTGATCTCCGTGGAATAAAAAGGCACAAGTAATGAGATCATCTGCGAGAAATTATTCGTGACATTGTCGGAATAGGAATAAGTTATACTTTCCGTTACATCATCATCTCTTTTCTCACGCTCCTTCAAATTTTTTTCTTCAGCTTTTACTTTTATTTTACGATAGGCAACCATTGCGTCTGCCAGCATTCCATTAACAAGTCTCTTGTATTTTTTCTTTTTAATATAACCGCTATCCGCAAGCTTTTCAATGAGGTTAAAAATCGGTTGTTTATAATCTGTGACCGCTGTGAGCGCAAGAATATCAGGGATAAAACCTGCGGCCAAAGCCAGGCTGTCATCGATCATTCTGAACAAATTACCATATTGAAAATTACTGGTGAATACAGGCGGCTCGTTTATCAGCAGATCTTTCAGGGCTTTGTATGAAGCGGCTGTTACCTGCCTGCCGAGTGCGTTTACTACTTCATTCTGAAAAAGAGAAGTGTCTTCAGTTGCCCTGTAAATCTCCATCAAAGCAGGTACCACGCTGTTGCCGCTGTCTTTTATATAACCTAATTCAACGACCAGTTTTGCTTTAAGAGAATAATATTCGTTATCAACCGTAGAGAGGCGATTTATTGCCTGAACAATTTTCGGAACATCTTCCTGATAATATTTAACATTCGAAACGATCTTACGCGCTTTGAATGCCACCAACGTATCTGAACTGAAAAAATCTTCGAAATATTTTCCGATCATATTTTTGTGAAGATCTCGCCCGGGCGGACCATAAGGCTTGAATGAATTGAATATTGCTGCGCTGTATGGCGACAAACCTCGCATAGTATCTCCCATTGCAGATAAACTGTAGTAGTGATCTTTGGCAAGGATGATCTTTTTATAGATCAACCTGTAGCTGCCTGTATCCGCTATCCGGAAACTTATGGATTCAGCAGAATCAGCGAATGTATATTCAGGGGTGCCGTAAATAAAACCTTCACTACGACTCTTAAGTTCATCAATCTCTGTGGTCCAGGATTTTTGGTTCTCCGGCAAATAATAATATGCTGGAAGTTCACGCGATTGCACAAGCACTGTTTCTCCGGTTTCTTTATCCTGCAGCGAAGCATAACGGGAATTTTTCCAATACTCTGTTTCATTATCAGGGGCGGATTCCCGTAATTTTTCAAATACGTCCCGAAGGTCCAGGTCTAGTTTCGGTGGCTGATACATATTCACTTCGAAATTCAACGTAGTATCAATGTAATGTTCCGGGTTTTGATATTCAGGCGGGTTGAGGCGAAATTCTTCCACGGCCCTTGCAGCTCTCATCGAGTCGTTGCTCTTAGCCAAAGCCAGAAAAACAGCGGAACCCTTTACATAAATCCCCGCACTCAAATAATCGCCGTCTTTCATCCGGTAATTATATAATATGGCAGGATGGCCATTCAGGGTAGTTTGAGCTTTAGCCGTTCTTGTTTCAAAATCCAGTTTGTACTCCAGCGATTTTTCTGCCAGCCAGATCGTAAAACTGTCGGGATCTACAAATCCATCATTGAAAACATCTGCGTATAAAACCAGCCAGGCGTCACCGTTAGTTGAATCCATACTGCTGTATTCCCACCGGTCTGGCCTCGAAGAGGTTTTATGATAGATGTGCGGTGCGGAAGGGAATTTCCAGGCAAAGCCGCTTTTCGGTGATGTGAAAAATTCTCCCGGATAGGATGCAGGAGATGCAAGTGAGATGGAATTAAAAAACGTTTCCGCTTCTTCTCCTGAAATATACTCCCCCTTCCCACTCATCTTAAATATGATGATCTCAGCGGGCGTAAAAAATATTGCCGAGCGTTGAAGATCGCCCCGTCGCGTCCTACTTCGAACATCAATACCCTCATATACACCGTTTCTGATCCTTTCTCTTGAAATGATCTTCCCCGGTATATTTTCATAAAGGAAACTGTCTGTTTTATTCAATACATCAACGGTCCTTTGTCCTAAAAAAGGGGCATAGGTTTGAATCCGTGTAACCATGTAATATGCCCCATTCGCCATATCTGCATATTGTTTCCGGTCCAGCTTTTCGAAAAAGCTGTTTTGCCTGAGATCCAAAAGATCGCCGGGAACCAGTACGGAATACATTCCATCACCTGACTGCTGAAGAGAAAAATGCACTGGAACTTTAGCCTGATCGGTCCTATCCCCGAATGTTGCATTTTGATTGTTCATCATGACAGGCCGGAGGGTAAAACCCATCGAACGGAGTATTTCGATCACGCCTTTTGGCCCGGGTAAATGAGCCGCTCCAACGCCAACAAATAAGCTGCTGCTTTTTAAAATACTGTCGATCGACTTCGCCTGTTTGAGGTTACGCTGGTTGATGAAGACTTCCCTATAAGCCTCTGATTGCTCAGCCTGCAGATCCAGGGAAATAAGTTCATCCAGATCGCCTTTCCGGTACGCATCCTGTATTTTATCTGTATAGGTGCGCAGAAATTCGGGGCTCAGTTCTTTTTTCTTCTTTTTTTCCTTCGTCATGGCGATATATGCCTCCAGAGATGCTTTATCCGCTTCAAAAAAATCCTCTACGCCTGTAGTATGCTTGCCTAGCTTCATTCCTGTTTGATAAATATATAAATCAAGAAATGTGTCCTCCTCAAAATCTTCTTTCGCTTTGGAAGACCGGTAGAGCAAACTATTTATTGCGTCGGGTTCTGTACGCAGCGCGAGCTTTAATTCATCGAGATAATCCGCGATATTGAAAGTTTCACGGTTGATATATTTATTGGCCTGGTTAGAACTGAAACTATTGCAATTCCATTTCCTTTCATTCAGGTCCGCCTGTTCATTCTGCCATCTTTTAGGGTCCAGTTCAAGCGCGACGGTTTCCACGTTCCTGATCGCCTGATAAAAAGAGTCGTTTAAATGAAAAACCAGTTTGTTGCTTACGTGCATCGTTCCGAACAGGTAAGAAGGTTTATCTAGCCCGTTGCCTGAGATCTCCCAGAGCAGACTCGGATATTTTTTTTCTTTTTTCCCGCCTTCCTTTCCTGCTGTTTGAGCAGGAGACGGAGAAAAAATTAAAGAAAATGTTAGCAAAAGCAGGAAATGAACGGTTAGGGTACGAAGCATGCGTAGCACAATTTTAGCTAACTAAAATACTGTTGAATTGAAAACGATGTTGATTTTCAAGTCAATTTTTATAACTTTGCCCGTTTTTAAATCATGCCGTAACATGATATGTGCCTTTAAACAGGCTTATATTCCCTGAAGCGGGCATGTGATAAGAACTTAAATTAACCGTTATTACATGAAATTATCCCAGTTCCGATTTGACCTCCCGCTAAACCTTATCGCTCAGCACCCCACAAAAAAAAGAGAAGAAAGCCGCATGATGGTTGTTCACCGCAAAACCGGTGAAATTGAAAACCGCCAGTTCCGTGATATCATGGATTATTTCGACGACAAAGATGTTATGGTCGTGAATAATACCAAAGTTTTCCCGGCGCGTATGTATGGCCGTAAAGAAAAAACCGGCGCCAAGATTGAAGTTTTTCTTCTTCGCGAATTGAACCGCCAAAACCGCCTCTGGGATGTGATCGTAGACCCTGCCCGCAAGATCCGTGTAGGCAACAAACTTTATTTCGGCGACAGTGATGAACTTGTGGCAGAAGTAATTGATAATACCACCAGCCGCGGCCGTACCATTCGTTTTTTATGGGACAGTTCTGAAGAAGAATTCCGCAACATGCTGGAACTGATGGGAGAAACTCCCTTGCCAAAATATATCAAACGCAAACCTGAGGAAGAAGATAAAGAACGTTATCAGACGGTTTATGCGAAGCATGAAGGTGCGGTTGCAGCACCTACCGCAGGATTGCATTTTAGCAAGGAACTGATCAAACGCCTCGAGATCCAGGGCGTACGATTTGCAGAAGTGACCCTGCATACAGGCCTTGGTACATTCCGCCCCATCGAAGTGGAGGACCTAAGTAAACATAAAATGGACGCGGAATATTATAAGATCGATGAAACTGCCTGCGCCATTGTAAATAAGGCCAAGGAAGGCGGACACCGGATCTGTTCGATCGGTACCACTACCATGCGCGCCATGGAAACCTCTTACACTGCACAG
>JAEWDG010000027.1 GCA_023390215.1 Bacteroidota bacterium
GGCTACCTGTTCGATTCGACACGTTATGGAAACGCGGAGCCTTATAAAATAGATGGGATGACCGAGTTTCCGATATCTGTTATGGATGTCTATTGTGTTCGTCCTGATCATAAATCGCTGGTCAGGGCAAAAGAATACACACTTGAGCAGTTGAATTTTGCCGAGAAGGCCCTACAGCCATATTTCGTAATTAATTTTCACGACATGCTTTATCATCCGGCTTATTCTCTTTATAAAGATTGGTTTGAGTGGTTAATTGATCTGTGCATAACAAGGAAGTATGATTTCTCCAGTTTTCAAAAGGCCATTGCAGATGGAAGTAAGACGTTTTGAGATCACAGATGTAAAAGATGTTACCGCGTTGCACATGTGGGCTTTTAAAGACCACCTGAATGTGTTACTGGGCAGAGTTTACATCAGCGCTTTCCTCACCTGGTTTATTGACCGAAAAGATTGTGTAAACGTGTTAGGAAAATTAGCCAATGGCGAAACCGGGGGATATATAGTTGGGGCGCCCTGGGGCTATCAACAAATCATGAATAAAGATTTGATTACCGTGGCTGCTAAAGAAATGCTTAAGCGGCCATGGCTCATTTTCCATAAAAAAATTATTGCTTCGGTTTGGCTCAGGGTGAAAACGATCCTGGGGATGAACAAATTTATAAGCGAAACCAGTCTGAAGTATGAAGGCAGAATTATCTCGCTCGTTGGGATAGGCGTTGCCGAGAATGCACAGGGTTCAGGGTTAGCATCTGAAATGATGCATGTTTTTATAGAGCAATCACGGCGGGCAGGATACACATATGCACGTCTCTCTGTGTATGCCGCTAACAAAAGAGCAAGGAAATTTTATGAAAAGATGGGTTGGCTTCCTGAATCTGCGACAACCCCGGTTATGGGTTATTTCAAAAAACTTTGATGCAAAAGCTAACCGTTTGTTTTCCTGTTTATAATGAAGTTAAGTTCATTGATTCACTTATTCAATCCGTGATCGGAACCTATCCCATTGATAAAGAGATCGTACTCATTGACGGCGGAAGTACCGATGGTACGCTGGATAAAATTAAAGGCTGGCAGGCAAAATATCCCAATATTACGCTGGTTGATAATCCTGACCGTTATGTGAGCAATGGATTCAATAAAGCATTCCGGCTCACGCAATCCAAATACATCGCACTGATGGGCGCACACGCTGAATATCCTGCAAATTATTTTGAAAAAGGGCTGGCCCTGCTCGAAGCCGGCGAATGTGACGCGGTGGGTGGTCCGCTGGTTCAAAAAGGTAAATCTGAAAAAGCTTCGGTTATCGCTTTTTGCATGAGTTCAAAATTTGGGGTGGGAGACACCGAATTCCGGACATCTAAGAAAAGAATGTATGTAGACAGCGTGGCGATGGCAATTTATAACCGTTCTGTTTTTGATAAGGCAGGTATGTTTGATGAAGCTCTGGTGCGCAACCAGGACGATGAGTTTCATTACCGGCTGAATCATTTCGGGTTTCGCATTTTAATGGAACCTAAAATGGAATCCGTGTATTATGTTCGGGAAGACCTGCGTTCCTTATGGAAACAATATTATTATTACGGGTATTACAAACCCATGGTGCTAAGAAAGATTCGTTCAGGAATTCGCATCCGGCATCTGGTTCCGGGTATGTTCACACTCTACCTGCTCACACTTCCTTTCTTCGCATGGTTACATCCTGTTTTTTTATTACCCCTGACATTATATTTTATACTTGCCGCGATAATTTTGGGCAGGCAATTTAAAAAGCCAGGTGAAATCCTGTTCGGGATACTGGCATTTATGACGCTCCACCTTGCATATGGCTCCGGATTTTTACGGGGTTTATTTAATTCAAAAATAAGATCATGAACATACCATTTTCTCCTCCCTATATTGATGATGACGTTATCAGTGAAGTAACAGATACGCTGAGGTCGGGCTGGATCACAACAGGCCCGAAGGTTAAAGCGCTTGAAGAGGAAGTAATTAAACTCAGTGGCACAGCCCAGGCGCTTTGTGTGAATTCATGGACTTCTGGTGCAATGCTGATGCTGAAATGGTTTGGAGTGGGCGCAGGAGATGAAGTGATCATACCGGCCTATACCTATAGTGCTACAGCCCTCGCTGTTCTTCATTGTGGCGCTATCCCGGTAATGGTTGATATCAAAGAAGATTTTACGATCGACATTGAAAAGATCCGTGAGCGGATCACAGAAAGAACAAAAGTGATCATGCCGGTTGATATCGCAGGCTGGCCCTGTGATTATCCATCTATCAACGCTTTGGTGGAAGACCCTTCTATCAGGGCCAGATTTCACGCAGCAAATAAGAACCAGGAGAAGCTGGGCAGAATTCTAATTATATCCGATGCAGCGCATTCTATAGGCGCCACATTTGAAGGAGAAGAAACCGGTTCACTCACAGACATCACTATTTTTTCTTTTCATGCTGTGAAAAATGTGACCACTGCAGAAGGTGGCGTTATATGTATCAACCTCCCTGAACCGTTCGACAATGAAACTGAATATGCCTATTTAAGGATGATGACGTTGAATGGTCAGACCAAAGATGCTTTTTCAAAATCTAAAGCTGGTGGCTGGCGCTACGATATCATAGATTTAGGATTGAAGATCAACATGCCTGATGTTTGTGCAGCCATCGGTCTTGCTCAGATAAGGAAATACGATAAACAATTATTATTAGAAAGGAAGCGCGTATTCGACCAGTATTCAGAAGCATTTGGAAAACTGTTATGGGCTGAGCTTCCTCCGCAAAATTTGCCGGGAAGAAAATCTTCTTATCACCTCTATGCATTGCGCATACTGAATATTACAGAAGCACAAAGAGATGCGATAATAGATGAGATCAGCAAACATGGCGTAGCGGTGAATGTGCATTTTATACCGATGCCCATGCTTAGTCTGTTTAAAGGAATGGGATATGACATCAATGATTATCCAAATGCATATAATAATTATGCACGCGAAATCTCGCTGCCGATTTATCCTCAGCTAACGACCGAACAGGTGGATTATATAATTCATGCCGTTGTTTCATCTTACGAAAAAATCATCAACGTTGATCAGGCTGCTTGATATCATTTTTTCTTTTTTCGGTCTCCTGATACTTTCTCCGTTACTACTGCTTATTGCGGTTTGGGTAAAGCTCGATTCCCAAGGCCCCGTTTTTTACAGGCAGGTCAGGGTAGGAAGATTCGGGAAGGATTTCAGGTTATTTAAGTTCCGTTCAATGCGCGTAAATGCAGATAAATCCGGACTGTTAACTGTTGGAGGAAGAGACCCGCGCGTTACTAATGCAGGTTATTATCTTCGGAAATTCAAACTTGATGAATTGCCCCAGTTACTTAATGTGCTCGCTGGTGATATGAGCCTGGTTGGTCCCAGGCCTGAAGTAAGGAAATACGTTGAATTATATTCACCCGAGCAAAAAAATGTACTAAATGTTCGTCCGGGAATAACAGACATCGCCTCTATCGAATATAAGAAAGAAAACGAGTTGCTCGCGGGATCGCCTGATCCCGAATACACCTACATCCACGAAGTAATGCCTGAAAAATTAAGGCTGAACCAGATCTTCATCAACAACCCCAGCGCCTGGAATTATATTAAGATCATATGGCGCACAGTATTCGGTTAAGTCCTACTTTAACAACGGTTGAATTCCCTCTCTGTAAACTTTCTCAGTTAATTTCTCTGCCCCCTGTTCATTCAGGTGAAGCTCATCGCGGAATAATTCCGGGTGCTGCAGGAATTCCATATCATGCGCATAATCTAAAAACAAACCATGGTGCTTCTCCGCAATTTTTTTCATCTCTGAACAAACTGCCGCGTATTGCGGAACATTCAGATAAAAAGGAGAAACACAGAGTATGGTCTTCACGCCTTTGCTGTCAGCAATGCTGAGCGTTTCTTCCAGAAGTTTCAACGCTGTTGTATCAAAGGGTACAGTTTCCGGTGTGTACCTGTTGAACTGACTTTTAAATGCAGCACTGTCAATTTTCCCTTTCAGCGGGTCGTATCCATTTTCACTGAATCTACCAATGTGTGTAAAACTGTTTATCAGTATCGAGCCTATTAATGAATTGAAAGGATAGGTTCTGATCCATCTTGCTTTCCATGATTCCTTCTTATCCTGCCGTTCAACTGCTTTTCTGATCTCCGGATATTTATTTGTAAATGGCATCAGGATGCCTGTTTGTGCATCAATGAATTTTTGATCTGTCTGGTACCCTTCTAAAAAATGGTAGGGAATAATATCAATGATAAAACACCGTGGTGAGGAACGATCTGTGATCTGCCGAACACAGGCATTCACATAATAAATACCCATGTTATCTCTTCCTCCGTTATAACAGGTAAGACCGGTAAGTACAGAGATCTTCTTTGGGATGAAATGATGTACAGCCCTGGAAGAACCAAGTATTACGATATCGGATGTGTCTTTATCCAGCAAATTAATGCTGGTAAAATCTTCCCCATGGTTCTGGTGATAAAAACCGCGCTCGAGTAAAGCGCCACCGAGCCGGTCGATAATAACCAACAGAATCACAAAAAGAAGCAGATTTTTTATAAAACGTAACATGATGATCAGAACTGAAAATAAATAAATTGACCGCCATTGATCACACCGATCGCAAGGATCATATACACCAGGATCGCGTAGCCTGCCCACCTCAGCCATTTTTTCTCTGAGTGGATCAAAGAATATTTATTTCTGAATTTTTCTGTATTGAAATCCGCAGCAAAAAGAAACGCGATCAGCAGGATATCATAAAGGAAATAAGCATCATTCCCTATGTACAATTTTCCCGGCTTCATAGAAATAATGTTTGACAGGATTGTCCATGCTTTGTGAACCGATTCAGCCCTGAAAAAGATCCAGCTTACCATAACCAGAATAAAAGTTATCAGCCATTGAACGATGGCGGGTAAACGCAGTTTCAGATATTTTTTCGATAAGATCTCAACCATGAGGTAGATGCCATGCAATGCGCCCCAGATGATAAACGTATTGGAGGCCCCGTGCCAAAGACCGCTGACAAGAAAAACAAAAAAAAGGTTGAACATATTTCTGCGCATCGTAACCCTGTTACCTCCCAGAGGTATGTACAGGTAATCTCTGAACCATGTGGAAAGTGAAATATGCCAGCGGCTCCAGAATTCGCGTATGGATAAAGAAAGATAAGGTCTTTTAAAATTTGTCATCAGGTCAACGCCAAGGATATGCGCGCAGCCTATCGCGATCAAACTATAACCTGAAAAATCTCCATAGATCTGAAACCCGAAAAAAATACTTCCCACCAGGGATGATATACCGGAGTGATTCTCCGGGTGGGCAAAAATGGCGTTAACATAGATCGCAAGCCGGTCAGCGATCACCACTTTCACGAACATACCCCATAGCATCATTTTCAATCCCGCCACAACCCGGCTGTAGTTAAACTGCACTTTTTCTTTTAGCTGATGAAGTATGTTCTGAGGCCGTTCAATCGGGCCCGCCACCAGCTGGGGGTAAAACATTACATATAAAGCATAGATCCCGAACTTATACTCTGCTCTTTGATGGCCACGATAAACTTCGATGGTATAGCTCATCGCCTGGAAAGTATGAAA
>JAEWDG010000036.1 GCA_023390215.1 Bacteroidota bacterium
CGATGCCATCTTTTTCCTCCGTTAATTTTCTGAGGTTGCTGTTAATTTGGAGCAGTATAAAACCAACCACTGCAAGAATCAGTGTGAGAATTCCAAAAATGAGGGAGTTATCTGTTGCGGGTTCAGGCTGGGCACCACCTTCGGGAGTTTTTTGGCCAGGTGCCTTGTATTCATCTACATATTTCAGGATCGCATCAATATCTGCATTGGTGAGCGATCCAAAAGAAGTCATGATGATCGGCTTCCATTTGTCCGCCAGTTTTTTCGCATACGCATCTTTGGCGATCATTGCCGTTGGGTTGTGAACCCAGTCATAGATCCAGTCTTTAGACGGAATCCGGTCGGCCCAACCCTGTAATTTAGGTCCGGTATAATCTGCATCCGGTTTATGACAGTTGGCACAATTGGCTTTAAACAGTGCTTCCCCATCCTGCGCGATCGTTACATTCGAAGAACACAAAAAGAAAAATAGCAGAGAACTGGCTACAAGACGGGGGATGATTTTTCTATAGCGACTCATACAGTTATTATCGGGAGTAATGTGGAAAATTCTCCAATTTCGGCTGCAAAAATAAGGGAGCATTTGTACAAACTATCAACATTTGTTAATTTTTTTTTGGTGCATTTGACGTGGCTTTCAGCGATTTGTGATGTTTGCCACACAACGATTGTCATGCATTTGTAAGTGGTTTTGGGGTTATAAAAACAGGAGTTTTTTGCCCGGATTTTCGGTGGATAATTCCCGTCGTTTTACCTCATTTTTGCAATATGTTTCAAAAACTCCGGAAACGATGGCAGGTGTCGCCCTTGCAACTTTTTCTTATCCTTTTCACGTTTGCAACCGGAGGTAGTCTTTGTGGATGGCTGGGCCGGAGGATCCTTTTATTATTAAATCTTCATTCCGGTATACTATGGCTTCTGATCTACCTGGTTCTGATAACCCTGCTTTGGCCATTATGTGTGTTGATTATCAGCGTGCTAACCGGACAATTCCCATTTTTTTCACGGTATTTGGAGCGGGTTTTCAGGAGCATTTCAGGGGCGAAAGTGAACCCAACTGCCCGTTTAGCCATTTTTGCTTCCGGCGGAGGTTCTAATGCACAAAAAATTATCGAATACTTTGATTATCACAAGAATAATAAAATAGCAACCCCGGTTTTGATCGTTACGAACAACGCCACGGCTGGGGTTATTGAAGTTGCAAAGAAAGCAGCCATACCCGTGTTGGAAATTACGCGGGAACGTTTTCTTAATGGCGATGCCTATCTTCCGGAATTGAGGGATGCAGGCATCACCCATGTCATTCTAGCAGGTTTTTTATGGAAAATTCCCCCGAAGTTGATTGAGGCATTTCCTGAAAAAATTCTGAACATTCATCCCGCACTTTTACCGCGGTTTGGAGGCCGGGGAATGTATGGTCATTTTGTGCATAAAGCAGTACTGGAAGCGGGCGAAAAAAAATCCGGATTGACCGTTCATCTCGTGGATGAGGTTTACGATAACGGCAAAATCCTGTTCCAGGCCGAATGTTCAATCGACAAAAATGAATCGCCCCAATCCCTGGCAAAGAAAGTACTGGCGCTGGAACATCAGCATTATCCCAGGGTAATCCGTGATTATATTCAAAATGCCAAATCCTAGTTAAAGGAAAAACGGAAACATCATTACATTTTTTCTGTTCTTAATATTACAGATCTCCATGCCGGCTGCGTATCGACATATTTTTATTTACCTGCTGTTTTTACCGTTCACCGGATTTGCTCAATTACATATTGAAGGAACCGTTTTGGATGTAAGTAAAAAAAACCTGGTTGAAGGTGTGCGGGTTGTAGGTACGAATGGTATGTTTGACGTAACCGACAGCCTGGGAAAGTTCTCGATTATTGTATCTGAACACGACTCCCTCACTTTCTTTTACAATAATAAACCAACGCAAAAGTTTGCGGTATCGATGATCCCTGATCCCGGAAATTTCAGCATTTCGATACATGTTCCTGTAAAAGGAAAATATCAGTTGCTGAGTGATGTAATGATTTACTCCAAATCCTATAAACAGGACTCGATTGAAAACAGAATGGATTATGCGAAAGAATTTAATTATCAAAAGCCCGGTATTTCCACTTCTGTTGTTCCGGGCGGTGGCGTAGGCGCTGATGTGGATGAGATTATTAATATTTTCCGTTTCAAAAGAAATAAAAGACTAAAAGCTTTCCAGGAAAGACTGGAAGCTCAGGAACAGGAAAAATATGTAAACTACCGCTTCAGCAAAATCACTGTACAAAGGATAACAGGTCTTAAAGGCAACTACCTCGATACTTTCCTGGTTTGGTACAGGCCGAGTTATGCATTCGCCCACCTTGCAGACGAGGTCAGTTTCAATCAATACGTGCTTGATGCATATTATCAGTTCCGCCGCATCGTACATATTCCCGAAGGAAAAAAAGAAGAGGACGGAAGTTAATATCCTGCTTTATTAACTTGCGGCAATGGAAGAACAACAATTAACGCTGGGCGTTGGAACACGTTTACAGCACACGCAATTTGGTCCGGGCGTAATCGTCGGTGTCCGTTATGCGAGCTACCTGATTTCATTTATCAATCACGGTATTAAGGAGATCGATAAAACAGATCCGCATCTCGATGAGATCATTCCGGAAAATATAACTGCGGAAGTGGAAACCAGTTCCGAAATTGAGAGGTCACTGCTGAAAATTCTGAGACAGTGGGGCGGTATAACGGAAACGGTTAAACTCGGCGACAGATGGTTGGGTGGTACGATGATCCTGCAGGCTGCCGACAAAAGCATAAAACCGAAAGAGGTTCCTATCGATGTGTTTTTTCATAAGATTGTAATGCTACGCGACCGGCTTAGGGTGTTGGAGCAGAACATTAACAGCCACAAACAACTTAGCGATGAAGAAAAAATAAACCTGCAACAATATATTACACGCATTTATGGAACCTTAACCACCTTCAATGTGTTATTCAAAGAAAAAGAACACTGGTTTGTAGGCGAGAAAAGCGGCAGTTCGGATTAATGAATATGGAATACAATAAATTAACCCCCGAAGAGGAAAAAGTGATCATTCACAAGGGCACAGAGATGCCTTTCACCGGAGAGTATACCAACAACAAACGTTCAGGCACTTATGTTTGCCGGCGTTGTAATGCCCCGCTCTACCATTCAAAAGATAAATTTGATTCACATTGCGGATGGCCCAGTTTCGATGATGAGATTGCAGGGGCCGTAAAAAGGGTTCCTGATGCAGACGGCAGAAGGGTGGAGATCATTTGCGCCAACTGCGGCGGGCATCTTGGTCATGTTTTCGAAGGAGAAGGCTTTACTTCAAAAAATACGCGGCATTGTGTGAATTCGATTTCGATGAAATTTGTGGAAGAAGTATGATCGATGATGTATGATCGATGATCTATGATGTAGGATTTATGATTTGTGATGTGGGATTTGTGATGTAGGATTCAGGATGTGAGATTTTTAAATTGGGTAGCACATTTATCAATTGTTTTTACGGTTTGATTTTGCTGTCTTGCTTATTGCCGTGAATATTGCAGTTAGCTCAAAAGCTTCCTGAATTAATCTTTTCGTTTCTTCGCCTGGTTTAACTATCTCGCCTATTATTTCCATCCAATAATGGCTTTCATCCGCTTCTTCGATTACAATTTGAATTTTATAAATAAAATCTTCTTTGCTCTTAGCCCGTGCAGACGCTCGGCAATTGGCACCAACAGACCCTGCAGACCTTATTATTTGTCTAGCAACTTCAAAGCCTGTTGTCGTTTTGGGAAAATCCTGACATAACCTTAAGACATCAATATGAAAGCTTTTTGTCCGTAATTGCAATTCTTGTCTATCCATAATAGTTATGGAAATATAGTATCGCCTATAAGAATGTTAAAGAGTAAATCCCATATTTAATGGGCTTTAATTCTTTCTTTAGCCTGTATATTTCACATCATAAATCTCGCATCATAAATCATAGACTGCTAGTAGTTGATCAGCTTTTCGATCCTCTCCTCCAACCTTGATTTTGCCATAAAGTTTTTTTCGAGTTCGATGCTGAAAGGCACGGGTGTATCGAGGCTGGCGCATCTTAATACAGGAGCATCGAGGTATTCAAAACAATTTTCTGTTATCCATGCCGAGATTTCACCGCCGATTCCTCCAATCAAAGTATCTTCATGAAGTATCAACACTTTCCCTGTTTCTTTTACCGCATCGGCGATAGCACCGTAATCAAGCGGTAAAAGGCTTCTCAGGTCAAGAATATGCAGCGAAATATCCGGGTTGGATTTCGCATAATCCCTGGCCCAATGCACCCCGCTACCGTAAGTAATAACCGTTAGATCGGAGCCTCTATTAATTAGCTTCGCTTTGCCGATTGGAATTTCATAATATCCATCCGGAACCTTACCGCTGACGCTCCGGTATAAAGCCTTATGTTCAAAATACATTACAGGATTGGGATCATTGATCGCGGCGATCAGCAGACCTTTTGCATCTTCCGGGCTTGAAGGATAAACAACTTTCAACCCGGGTGTGTGTACAAACCAGGCTTCATTACTCTGGCTGTGAAACGGACCGGCACCTACACCTCCGCCGGTTGGCATCCGTATAACCATATCCGCATTTTGACCCCAGCGGTAATGAATTTTCGCCAGGTTATTGATGATCTGGTTGAAGCCCACGGTAACGAAATCAGCGAACTGCATTTCCATCACCGTTTTATTTCCCTCCAGCGCCATACCTAAACCCGCACCTACAATGGCACTCTCGCAAAGCGGCGTATTTCTTACTCTTGATTTCCCAAACTTTTCTACAAACCCTTCGGTTACTTTAAATGCACCCCCGTATTCCGCAATATCCTGTCCCATCAAAACCAGGTTTGCATGTCTCTTCATAGAAAGTTCCAGTGCATCACTAATGGCATTGATGAATTTTTTTTCTGATGCAGAACCTGAAACATTTGTTTCACTAAATGTATATGGCGCATATACATCTTTTATTTCTTCTTTCGTATTTGCAACGATCGGTTCTGCAGTAAATGCATCTGCCAACTCCGTTTCGATATAGGTTTTGATTTCTTCGCGAATGGTTGCAGCCGTCGCGTCTGTAATCACAGATTCTTCTTTCAGCCAGTTCCCGAAATTTTTGATCGGATCTTTTTCTTCCCACTCCCGGAATAATTCAGGGGGAACATATTTCACGCCACTCGCTTCCTCATGCCCTCTCATCCTGAATGTCATACACTCAATCAGGTAAGGCTTTTGATTTTTGATGCAATAATCGCGCACGCCTTTTATCGTATCATAAACAGTAAGAATATTGTTTCCGTCAATCTGCACGGTTTCCATTCCGTATCCAATGGCTTTATCTGAAAGCGACTTACAACGGTATTGTTCAGATACAGGTGTGCTCAATCCATAACCATTATTTTCAATGATGAATATTACGGGAAGATCCCAGACAGCAGCGGTGTTTAATGCCTCATGAAAATCGCCTTCACTGGTTCCTCCATCTCCGGTAAACGCAACAGAAACTTTTTCAGCATTTCTTAATTTATAGGCAAGCGCCACACCATCAGCCAGGGCAAGCTGTGGCCCCAGATGCGAGATCATTCCGCACACATGATGTTCAGAGGAACCGAAATGGAAACTTCTTTCCCGGCCCTTTGAATAACCATCACGGTTTCCCTGCCACTGCCGGAATAGTTTGCGCAATGGCATCTTACGCGAAGTAAATACGCCGAGATTTCTGTGCAGGGGCATGATCCATTCATCCGCATCCATGGCTTCGGTTACACCTACCGCTATAGCTTCCTGGCCAATCCCACTGAACCATTTGGAGATCTTTCCCTGTCGAAGCAGTACCAACATTTTCTCTTCGATCATGCGTGGCAAAAGTATTGCCCGGTATAGCTTAATCAATTCTTCGTTAGTCAGTCCTTTTCGTTTGAATTCCATTCCTCTGGTTATTATGGGCGCAAAGGTAAGCGAAGCTGATTTTGAAAATTACGAATGCGTGAAGGTGAATGTAATCTTATCTGAGTGTTTGCAGGGAAGTGAGGGTTTGCTCAACGCCAGGGCCTGGAGAAAATGTGTTGTTCCTTAGTTTCTTTTTCAGGAGAACTGGAGGTTTTACACCGCGCGCACCTTTCTCTTTAATATTAACGCACTGATCAGCGAAACAACTAAACCAACAGGAAGAATTTCCATATAGGTCATGGCTGCATTTACTAATGGATTTTTATACATCACGGCAAATTCTGCCATTTCCTTTGTCTGTTTATCTATTTCTACCTGAGATGCGCCGCTGGCTTTTAGCTTTTCCAACATGTGCGCTGAATATTTATCCATGAAATCGGGAATGAAAAAATAAAAATCAATCAGCCATGCGACCACATAAAAAGTGGAAGCGATCAATACGATCAAGATTCCTATTTTAAATGCTTTACCGAAACTGATCAATCCGTTATTATACTTGTTTCTGTAATTCCTGATGCCTACGAAAACCAGTGAAAAAGCGATCAGCATGGACGCATAGCCGATCACCATACTGGTGTCGAAATCCACGCTTCCTTCGCAATGACTCATATAGTTCATCGTAAACAACATCAGGCTGGAAACGATCAACCCGGAGATCACGCCGTAGATAAGAATGTTCTTTTTCATAATTATTATTTTGGCAAATCTGTGAATGCAGCCCGGTTTTTCACTCATACTTTCGGCCATATTTTAGGAGAATGGCCGTTTTTATACTAAAGTAGAAGCTCAGGGTATTAAATTCAGCCTTCTGGCTTTTTCAACTGCCTGGGTTCTGCGCTTTACATCAAGTTTGAAAAAAAGGTTTTGATTGTGGGATTTTACCGTGCTCAGCGAGACAAAAATCCGCGAAGCAATTTCTTCATTGCTATGACCCAATGCCATTAAGTTTAAAATTTCCATCTCCCTTTTACTCAATTCCAACTCACTGATGAGACCGGTATTTGGTATAAAGTCTTCAGTGCGGGTTATATAAACTTCTTTTTCGATGATGCGGGTTTCAATCCTGGGTTTAGAAAGTTTCAGCGCCAACCAGATCCCCAGGGAAGTAAAGATTAAAGCAATTGCGCCGATATATATTTCGAACGCGTGATCAAAGATAACCAGCCGGAGTTCCAGCCATTTTAGCAGGAATAACAACAAAGCAAGGCTTAAGCTGTAAAGGATTGTCGCTCTGTGTTTGTTCCAGAAGATGGATAAACTAGCCATGGTGCAAAGATGGGAAAAGGGAACAGAAGCAGGAAGTCTGGAAAAGATTAATTGACAAGGGAATAGAATCCCATTAATTTTCAAGCCAATTGAATCACAAAGGATTTCTATTTTTTGTAAGTTGCTCGGCCAACCCGATCAAAACTCCTTCAGGTCCGCGTACATAGCAAAGGAGATAAACATTTTCGTAATTAACCACCTCTCCAACCAGTGTTGCACCAATTTTTTGGAGCCTGCTGAGGGTTTCTTCCAGGTCACTTACGGCAAACATTGCTCGCAAATAACCCAATGCATTCACGGGTGAATTACGGTGATCTTCAATAATGGGTGGATTAATGAACCTGGATAATTCTAACCGGCTATGACCATCCGGTGTAACCATCATGGCAATCTCAACATTTTGGTCTTTCAGACCTGTCACCCGGCCTGCCCATTCACCGTCAATATTTGCCCTGCCTTCAAGCGTCAGACCCAGTTCTGTAAAAAAAATGATGGCATCATCCAAAGACTCGACTGAGATGCCCACATTATCCATCCGGATTAACCTGCTTTTTTCCATTACTTCAGGATTGAAGCCCAATTTACGTGATGATGTTGAGGGATTGAATCTGAAGATAAATTCTAGTTTTAACTTTAGGTAATACGTTGATAACGGTCTGCCACTTACCCTCAATCACTTATTTCTCTTTTCATATTCTCGCACGCTTCAAGTTTAAACTCTCCTTCCCGAAGAAGTACCTTGTTTGGCGTTGCATCAAGTTCAATACGGTACTTATAAATTCCTGCTTTTAATTCGAACCAACACTCCTCTTTCTGGCTCAGTACTTTCATGGTAAATGGCTGCGCTTCGTATCCATCATCTGTTCTTCTGTAAATAGTGATTACAAGGCTTCTGCTGCTTTTATTGCTGTAACAAAGATTACTTCTCTGCCTGATCTCACAACTGTCAATGGAAATAGCGTTGCCATTTGAACCATTTCCTGCACGCCGGTCTCCAACGATCTGCTGCCTTGGCGTTCGGAATACCTTGATCAATTCAACCAATGTGCGGCTTCCTTCAATAATTGTGCTTGCTGTATTTTGTGCAATACCGTTAATTGCTATAAACAACAGCATTGTTGTTGCAATAACCCCTGATTTTATTTTTCTGATCATAGCTTTCTGTTTTACCGGTTAAAGATAATGGTGCATACAGCCGGGAATTCTGGGCAATAGCGCTGCACGAGAATGGCATTTCCCAAATTTTGAATGTTCTATTAAATATTCTCCGATATATTAACAGACGAAGAGTAAGAAAAAACGGGTTTATTAAAAGAGAAACACCGGGGAGTGATGAGTTGTAAGCGAAGAGTGCTGAGTTATATTACTATTTAGAATGATAGCATCCTTAAGTAAGTAGAAGAAAAGCCAATAATTATCAGCGGTGAGTGATGAGTTGTAAATTGTAAGTTGTAGGCCACTTATAACTCACGGTTTACCGTTGAATTTTTTTTCTCCTTCCCCACCAAATCAAAAAACCGGTAACGGGAAGCGATGCAGCGATCAGGCTGGCGAAGAATGCCATTAGCTTTCCGGGTATAGACAGTACTGCTCCTGTGTGCAGGTCATAATTCATGCGCTTCAATTTGTCGGCAAACTTTGCATCCTTAAACGATCCTGCATACGTGCCTTCAGCCGGAAGCTCTTTGCCCGTGTACTGATCGAAATGATAAAAATCCATATCATAATAAGTTCCCGGACGATGATTAATTCCTGCTTCAAGTGGGTCGGTGTGGGTTAAGGGCAAATAAATGCCCAGAACTTCGTCGTTTTTCTTCTTCCTCCACATTTC
>JAEWDG010000257.1 GCA_023390215.1 Bacteroidota bacterium
ATCTGATTCTGTCAAAGATTTTGCGAATCAAACAGATCATTGCCAACGAAGGGAAAACGTTAGTGAGCGAAGGTATAGATGCAAATTTTTATGATATTTTGAATTACGCGGTATTCGCATTGATTCAAATTTCTTCAACCAAGGTAACTGCATAATATGAAAATCATTGTCACGATTTCCAGGATTCTTACTGGTTTGCTATTTATTTTTTCCGGTTTAATAAAAGCCATTGATCCCCGCGGGCTCGCCTACAAAATGGAAGAATTTTTCGAGGCATGGGCAAACAGCGGCTTTATGAAATCAACAATGGAAAGTCTCGGACATTATTCCCTGTTTTTCTCAGTGGCAATGATCACACTTGAAGTTGTAGTAGGTGTGGCACTTCTGATTGGCTGGCAGAAGCGCTTAAGCACCTGGATTCTCTTTCTGCTGATGATGTTTTTTACCTTCCTTACGAGTTATGTGTTATTCAGTGGAAAAATAAGGTCCTGTGGGTGTTTCGGAGATTGTGTTCCGCTTACGCCGATACAAACTTTTACGAAGGATATTATCCTGCTGCTGCTTACCATACTTCTATTGATCCGGATGAGAGACATAAAACCTTTATTCAGTAGCCCTGTACGAACGGTGATTGTATTGGCCGCGGCGTTGGCTACCGTGTATCTTCAGTTTTATGTGATGAAACATTTGCCGCTGATGGATTGTCTTCCTTTTAAAAAAGGAAATAATATCGCCGAGTTAAGAAAGATGCCTATAGATGCGATTCCGGATAAATACGACTATGTATTTGTATATGAGAAAGACGGGCAGGTCAAAGATTTCCCCGTGTCTGCATTACCCGACAGCACCTGGAAGTTCAAAGAAAGAAAGCAAACCCTTGTTCAGAAAGGAAAGAACAATATTCCTAAGATTAACGATTTTTCATTGACAGACGAAGATGGAAATAATGTTACCGAATCCATCCTTAATGAACCCGGCAATTACTATCTTCTTTTCATGAAAGAAGTTCCAGATCATACAGATTCATGGCTAAGTGAATTGAAACGCATTGCAGATGAAAAGAAAGCGGCCGGCAAGCATGTGTATATTGTAACGGCAACACCGGTTGAAGTAAAACGCCTTCTGGAAAGGTCTGCCATACAATATGAAGGTTTACTTACCTGTGATGCAACAGCGATTAAGACTGCAGCACGTACCAATCCTGCATTGTTTGAGATGGATGGGCCCGTGGTTAAAGACAAGTGGGGTTGGGCTGATTTCGACAAAGTTAAATAAGCATTTTGCTTAGGAAATTCTATAACTCGGTTTTTATTATGCTTGGCGTAATTGCCGCAGTGTTCGTTATGTTCCAGGGTTTTGGCGATCCTGAACGTATGATTGTCGGCCAGTCAGGTGATAAAGCCACGATGGATAATATCAGAAGAGACCTCAACCTTGATCAGCCGAAATGGAAACAATTTGTACTTTATCTGAACGATCTTTCTCCCATCAGTTATTATCGGAAAGAGACGATGATAAGGAAAGGGATTAAAGGATATACATTCGGCGGGGAAAGAAAACTGGCAATCAAATTTCCATATTTGGGCAGGAGTTATCAAACGAAGAAAAACGTCACCGAAGTTTTAATGGATGCTTTGCCGGGAACGATCGTACTTGCCTTTTCTGCGATGTTATTTGCAACCGTAATTGGTATTCTGCTTGGGAGTTTATCTGCGATAAAAAAAGGCAGTTGGATCGATCAGCTAACCGTATTTACAAGCATTGGAGGAATTTCCGCGCCATCATTTTTTATGGCGATAATTATTGCTTACTTATTCGGTATTCTCTGGCATTCCTTAACAGGATTATCGCCTGCAGGAAGTTTGTTTGTTGTGGATGACTATACAGGCGTTCGCCACCTTCAAATAAAAAATCTCATACTCCCTGCCATAACGTTAGGGATCCGTCCGCTTGCCATCATCACTCAACTTACACGCAGTTCTATGCTGGATGTATTAAGCCAGGATTATATCCGTACAGCAAAAGCGAAAGGGCTTACAAAAAGCAGGATCGTTTTCAGGCATGCGTTGCCCAATGCCTTGAACCCTGTGATCACAGCTATTACAGGCTGGTTTGCGGAGCTGCTCGCAGGCTCATTTTTTATTGAATATATTTTTAACTGGAAGGGAATCGGAAAAGTTACTGTGGACGCATTGGAGAAACTCGACTATCCTGTTGTAATGGGATCTGTACTCTTAAGCGCAACCATATTTATCATCGTAAATTTCTCCACTGATATGTTATACCGTGCAGTTGATCCACGTGTGAGATAAAATAAAGTTTTAATAAGCGGCTTTGGCAATGGTTTTGGATGGGTGGAGGAGATAAATCTTTTCAATGAAAAACATTTTCTCTTTGATCTTTTTGATCTTAATCTCCTGTGTTCTATTTTCCTGTCGCTCGAAAGATTTAGCTGATGAGTCTGCTCCCCGGATTATTCTCAAACAGGCTATGGTTGCAGGTACTTCAAAACAGGTTATGGATACGGAAATTCCTGAGGCAGCAATCCAAAAGTTCAAAACTAGTTTTCCCAATATTTCAGATGTGAGCTGGTATGAATATAAACCTGAACCAATGGATGACCTGGATATTTCGTCAATGTACTATTATGCGGAATTTGAAAAAGAAGCAGTTGTGCAATTAGTTTGGTATAATGATAAAGGTAGCTGGGTAAAAACGTCTACGAGTTTATCTTTTGAAGAAGGTTTGCCCCGGCCGGTTATGCGATCTGTCCAGGATCTTTATCCCGGTTATGTAATAGAGCATATTGAAAAAGAAATTGACGAAAGAGGGGAGAGTTTCGAAATCAGTTTACAAAAAGATGACTTGCGCGCTAAATTAAAATTGCTTCCTGATGGTACGCAGTATATGAGGAAGGAAAATGGTTAGGATTAGCTTTGATCTTCGATGTATGATCTATGACCTGTTTTGCCTTTTGACTTTTCTTAAGGTTTAGCCCAAAATCTTTTTCGCTTCTACTGAATCCAGTTCATTTTCCCAGCGTGCGACAACCAGCGTGGCAGTTGCATTACCGATTAAATTTGTCAGCGCTCTTGCTTCACTCATAAATCTGTCGATACCTAAAATCAGCGCGATGGCAGCAACAGGTATATGACCAGCAGCGGGAAGTGTGGCTGCAAGGGTTATGAACCCGCTCCCTGTTACACCGGCGGCCCCTTTAGAGGTGAGTAAAAGAATTGCGAGTAGCCCTAGCTGTTGTAGAAGACTCATCGGCGTGTCTGTCGCCTGTGCAAGAAATACAGCAGCCATCGTGAGGTATATCGATGTTCCATCCAGATTGAATGAATAGCCCGTTGGCACCACCAATCCCACAACAGGTTCCGAACAACCGGCATTTTTTAATTTATCCATCAGCGAAGGAAGTGCGGCTTCTGAGGAAGAAGTTCCCAGCACCACCAACAATTCTTCTTTGATATAAGCGAGGAGCCGAAATATATTGAAGCCCACTATTTTTAAGATGCCACCAAGAATAAAAAAAATAAAAATAATGCAGGTTAAATAAAAAGCCATCATCAGGTGTACCAACGATCCCAGGCTGCCCACTCCATATTTCCCTACGGTAAAAGCCATCGCTCCGAAAGCGCCTACAGGTGCCAGTTTCATGATTATGCGAATAATACGAAACAGTGCTGTTTCAAATGTTTGAATGATGCGCAACAAAGGCGTGGCGGTTTGTTCCATGCGTGCGAGAACGAGGCCCAGAAGAATGGCAAAAAATAAGACCTGTAACAGGTTTCCCGAAGTGAGTGAACCCAGAATATTTTCAGGAATAATGTTGAGGATAAAGTCTTTTACTGTTTGCACTGATCCTTCTTTAACGTAACCCGTAACAGCATCCGCATCCAACTGCGAAGGATCGATATGCATGCCTTTGCCGGGTTTCATCAGGTTAATGACTATCAAACCGATGATGAGGGCTATGGTTGTTACAACCTCGAAATAAATAATTGCTTTTATTCCGACTCTTCCCACCTTTTTTGTGTCCTGCATGCCCGCAATGCCAGTCACTATGGTGCAAAAAATGATCGGTGCAATCAACATTTTGACCAAACGGATAAAACCATCCCCCAGCGGTTTCATATCGATCGCGACCGACGGATATAATTGACCCACGAGGATCCCAGTCAGGATGGCAACAATAACCTGGAAATAGAGACTTTTTAACAATCTCATGGCAAAGCCTTTGCTAAACAAGATATAAGAAAGTATTGAATACGTTTATTTTTGCAACTATTAAATAAATCTAATGGATAATAATCTGGAAGCCAGTGCTCATATAGAAATAAATGCCAGCCCCGAAAGAGTATGGGAAGGATTAACCAAACCGGATATCGTGCGCGAATATTTTTTCGGAACTGAACTGGATACAACCTCGGAACCCGGAACGCCATTGTACTTACGCGGAGAATGGGAAGGTAAAAAATACGAAGACAGGGGAAAGGTCCTTAAAAATAAAAAGCCTGACTTGCTGCAATACAGTTATTGGAGTAGTATGAGTGGCACGCCTAACCTTCCTGAGAATTATGTGACGGTTACTTATCAACTTGAAAAAAAGGAATACGGTACCCACCTCATCATTACGCAATCTCCCGTAAAAGACGAGAAGACCCGTGATCATTCAGAACAGAACTGGCTACAGGTAATGGAGGGTTTAAAAAAAATTCTTGAAGCAAAATCATAGAAAAAAAGCAAAAATCGCGAAACATGAAACGAAACATCATGGCCTTAGGCCTGTTTTTATCGATCCTCGGATCTTCACTTTCCTATACTGCACAG
>JAEWDG010000081.1 GCA_023390215.1 Bacteroidota bacterium
ACCTGGTAATGCAATACAGCATCCGCTCTGTTAGTATGGACGACATCGCTAATTCGTTGGGAATCAGCAAAAAAACAATTTATCAGTATTTCAAAGACAAGGAGGAGCTTATTGATGCGGTGGTATCTGATATTCTCGAAAAGAATCAGGCCTGCTGTAATATCGACAGGGAAAAGACGGAGAATGCCGTCCACGAGATCTTCCTTGCAGCCGGAATGCTGGTGGACATGTTTAAGTCGATGAACCCCGGCATACTCTACGATATGCAGAAATATCATCCCCAGGTATTCAACAAATTTCTGCAGTTCCGAAACGGTTATCTGCTGCAAACCTGCCGGGAAAACCTGGAAAGAGGACTTCGTGAAGGCCTTTATCGTGAAGGGATCAACGTGGAAATACTCTGCAAATACCGGGTTGAAGCGGTGTTCATTCCTTTCAATCCTGAGTTCCGGAAAGGATTGGAAGAGAGTTTCACTGCGTTACAGGAAGAGATCATTATAAATTTTCTTTTCGGCCTGGTGAATGAAAAAGGTTATGCAGTGGCAAAAAGATATTTGGAAGCGCACATGAAAAAACACCATAACAAATAGGCTAAAATGAGATCAGTGAAAACATACATGAGTGCAATCATCCTTCTGCTTGTTACCGGTACGGGGCTGAAGGCGCAAACGCCAAAGATTCAGGAATTCTCCGTTGACCAGGCGCTGGAGTATGCAAAGAAAAATTCCTTACAGGTAAAAAACGCGTTGCTGGATGTGATGATCCAGAAGCAAACCAACCGGGATGTAACCTCGATCGCACTTCCCCAGATTGACGCGAGTGCAAACCTTATGGATTACCTCGATATTCCTACAACCCTGATCCCCGGTGAGATCGCGGGTCAGCCGGCAGGAACTTTTGTTCCGGTGAAATTCGGAACCAAGTGGACTTCGAATACCGGCATCTCCGCAAGCCAGTTGTTATTCGACGGTCAGGTATTCATTGCCCTGAAAGCAAGAAACGGCACCATGAGTTTGTCTCAACGTATCGCGGAACTAACGGAAGAGAATATACGCACCAATGTATATAAAATCTATTTCCAGCTTGTGGCTGGAAAAACGCAGTTGCAATTGCTGGATGCAAATATTGAAAGACTTCAGAAGCTCCGCCATGATGTTTCAGTGATGTATGATAACGGATTCACCGAAAGACTGGATATCGACAAACTGGATGTTCAACTCGCTAACCTTCAAACGGAAAAATTAAAAGCCGGTAACCAGATTCAGAATGGCTATTCCGGATTAAAAGTGCTGATGGGAATGCCGGTGCAGGATTCTCTTGTGCTTACAGATACACTGAGCAATGAGCATATCCGTGAGGGCGTGCTGGAAGCGAGCCAGTTTAAGTACGAAGACCGCAAGGACTACCAGATCGCGGAACTAACAAACAAACTGAATGGTTTAAATGTACGCCGGTATAAGCTCGCCCAGTTACCCAGCCTTGCCCTGGTGGGAAACTATAGCAAGAATGCACAGCGCAATAGTTTCAATTTCTTCGGAAAAGGTCCGTGGTTCACAACTTCTTATATCGGGTTGAATTTGCAAATACCGATATTTCACGGATTACAAACCCGCGCACGGATTGAAAAAGCCCGGCTCGAGTTGCAAAAAACCGAAAACGAGCAGGAGCAGTTAAAAATTCAGATCGATAATGAATTGGCGGCATCCAAAAATAATTTCATGGCAGCCATTGCCACCCTTGATTTTCAGGAGAAAAATATGAAGCTGGCTGAAAGGGTGTATGAGCAGACCAAGAAAAAATACGAGATCGGAACCGGATCAACTTCAGAAATAAATGACGCGCAACTCGAATTAAAAAATGCGCAGACCAATTACCTGAGTGCTTTATACGATGCCATCGTGGCCAAAGCAGATTTTCTTAAGGCAAACGGTAAATTTTAAAACAACCAAAACCGACCAATCATAACAAATGAAACAACTTACTCAAATTTCAACCATTCTGTTGGCGGCAACAATCCTTGCAGCTTGTGGAGGCCCCGGGAAAAAGGATGCAAATGCTGAATTGAACGATAAGAAAGCCAGACTGGAAAAGCTTAAAGCAGATAAATCCAAGACCGATGAGGCAATCGAAAAGCTTCAGTCTGATATTGAAAAGCTCGACAGCAATGCGGCCTCAAGATCAAAAGCAAGATTGGTTGCAGCCACTCCGGTAGAGATGAAAGATTTTAAACATTATATCGATCTGCAGGGAAAGATTGATGCACAGAATATTTCTTATATCGCACCGCGCGGAATGGGCGGACAGGTAAAAGCCGTGTATGTGAAAGAAGGACAGTCTGTAAAAAAAGGCCAGTTGCTGCTTAAACTGGACGACGCGATTGTTAACCAGCAGGTAACTGCTGCGCGCCAGCAACTTGATGGTATTAAAACACAACTTTCGTTTGCGCGTAACCTTTATCAAAGGCAAAAAAATCTTTGGGACCAGGGTATTGGTACAGAGGTGCAGCTTATTACTGCCAAAACAAACGTTGAAAGCCTGGAGAACCAGTTGAAATCAGCCCAGGAGCAGGTGCAGGTTGCGGTGGAACAATCCAAAACCACGAATGTAGTAAGCGATGTTGATGGTATTGCTGATATCGTAAACGTCCGGGTAGGAGAACAGTTTACCGGTATGACCGCAACTGGTCCGCAGATCAAGATCGTAAACAAAAAAGACCTGAAAGCGGTAACAAATATTCCGGAAAATTACCTGACGCGGGTACAGAAAGGCACGCCGGTAGAAGTTGAAGTTCCGGATGCGAATAAAAAATTCAGCTCAAGAATTTCTTTGGTGAGCCAGTCGATCGAATCAACACAAAGAGGTTTTGTTGCAGAAGCGCGTATTCCTTCTGATCCTTCTTTAAAACCAAACCAGACAGCTATCCTGAGGATAAATGATTACAGCGCACCTAATGCGGTTGTAATTCCTGTGAACACTGTTCAGACAGATGAGAACGGAAAATTTGTTTACCTGTTGAGCCCGCTCTCCAACGGTAAAACCATCGCTAAGAAACAAGCTGTGACCATTGGAGAAGTGTATGGAAACGATGTGGAGATCAAAACCGGTTTAAAGACCGGCGATCAGCTCATCACTGAAGGATTCCAGACCGTATATGATGGTCAGACTGTTACAACAACCATGCAATAACAAGAACGCCAAGCCAAACGTATGAAGCAATTTATTGAAGGCGTAAGCAAAAGATTTAAAGAGTTTAAACCCACAAGCTGGTCTATCGATAATCGTGTAGCCATTTACATTATCGCTATTCTGATTTCGGCTTATGGACTTTATAAATTCAATACGCTGCCAAAAGAACAGTTCCCGGATATTGTGGTGCCCACGATAAGTGTTACCACAGTATATGTTGGGAATTCTGCGAAAGATATTGAGAACCTTGTCACCCGCCCGATCGAAAAAGAACTTAAAGGGATCACGGGAGCGAAAGTGAAAAAGATCAACAGTATTTCTCAAACCGATTACTCGCTCATCATTGTGGAGTTTGATACGGATGTAAAAACCGATATCGCGAAGACCAAAGTGAAAGATGCGATAGATAAAGCCAGGTCTGATTTACCAACAGATCTCACGCAGGAACCGAATGTTCAGGAATTCGCATTTTCTGAAATGCCGATCATGTATGTGAACATCAGCGTCGATTACGATGCCATGCAATTGAAAGATTACGCGGATAAGATGCAGGATGAATTTGAGGAGTTTACCGAAATCACAAGGGCAGATATTGTGGGTGCGCCGGAAAGAGAGATCCAGGTGCACGTTGATCCGTATAAGATGGAAGCAGCGCGCATCAGTTTCATGGATGTGGAGAACGCCATCAGCCGGGAGAACAATGATATTACCGGCGGTATGATTGAAGTGGGCGGAATGAAAAGGACGGTAAAAGTCAAGGGACAGTTTACAAGCGCATTAAATCTCCAGGATATTGTTGTAAGAAGTTCCGCTCAGGGTGCTACGGTTTATCTGAAGGATATTGCCGACATACGCGATACCATCAAAGAAACTGAAAGTTATGCGCGCCTGGATGGAAAAAATGTGATCACCATTAACATCGTTAAACGTGCCGGTGAAAACCTGATCAGTGCTGCTACCAAGATCAAGGAAAGCATTAAGAAAATGCAGGATGATCAAACAATTCCGAAAAATCTTAAGGTGGTGATCACGGGTGATCAGAGTAAAGCTACTGCTACATCTTTTCACGACCTGGTTAATACCATCATCATCGGTTTTGTGCTGGTGTTGGTTGTGCTGATGTTCTTTATGGGCGTTACCAATGCATTTTTCGTAGCGCTGAGTGTTCCTTTGAGCGTATTCGTAGCATTTATGTTTTTACCTGTAGCAGACAGTATTGTGGGAACATCGGTAACACTGAACTTCATTGTACTGTTTGCGCTGCTGTTTGGTTTGGGTATAATCGTGGATGATGCGATCGTGGTGATTGAAAATACGCACCGTATCTATCACAATGGAAAAGTGCCGATCATACGCAGTGCGAAAGAGGCCGCAGGTGAAATTTTTGTTCCGGTACTCGCGGGAACCGCAACTACATTAGCGCCTTTCTTCCCGCTCCTCTTCTGGAAAGGCATCATCGGCAAGTTCATGATCTATTTGCCTGTAATGCTCATTCTCACGCTGGCGGCTTCACTGATCGTTGCTTTCATCTTCAACCCGGTATTCGCAGTAAGTTTCATGAAACCGGAAGGCAAAGAATTCAGAAAACCGAAGAAAGCATTGTTCCGTTCCAACATATTCTGGGTAATGCTGATTTTTGGTCTGATCTTTCACGGGATGGGTTGGCATGGCGTGGGCAATTTCCTTTTCTTCATGGTATTGCTTTCTATTCTCAATACGTTCATCTTCCACGACATTGTGCATTGGTTCCAGACAAAGCTCTTGCCATGGCTGATGGATAAATACGAAGCACTGCTTCATTGGGTATTGAAAGGAACAAGACCTGCCTGGTTACTTGTTAGTTTGTTCATTGCTTTTCCGCTATCGCTGGGTCTGTTGATGCTGCGCGGAAATAAATCAACTTTCTTTCCCAGTGGTGATCCGAATTTTATTTACGTGTACCTGAAAATGCCGGTGGGTACGGATATCGAAAAAACAGACAGTATAACCCGTTTGCTGGAGAGCCGTGTATATAAAGT
>JAEWDG010000156.1 GCA_023390215.1 Bacteroidota bacterium
GCTTTATACCTGGCTGTACCGCATAGCCACAAATGAGAGCCTCACGCATATCCAGCAGCAGAAAAAAAGAATGGCCTATTCGCTCAGTGATGATGAAAGTCCGCTGGTAAATAAACTGAAAGCGGATAATCATTTTGATGAGAAGAAATTAGAATGGAAGCTTCAACTCGCTATTCAACAACTTCCTGAAAAACAGCGTATTGTATTTAACCTTAGGTATTATGAAGAAATGCCTTACGAAGAGATGAGCAGGGTGCTGGAAACCAGTGAGGGCGCATTAAAGGCAAGCTATCACCATGCAGTCAAAAAAATCGAGGAATTTATCAGGAATCGTTAAACTTTACAGATGGCAATTGGTCTGAGAGGCGCTACATGAAAAGAAATCCGGAAATACAGGCAGAACTGAAATCACTGGGGTCTTCGCTTGCGGGAACTGAACCTGTAAATATTTTCCGTGTTCCCGATGGCTATTTCGACACGGTTGCCTACGATGTCCTTCTTGCAGTTTCACCGGTTTCTGAAGAAAAAACAGGTGCAGTTCCGGCGGGTTATTTTGATCAACTGGCCAACAATATTCTTTATAAAATAAGGTCCTCAGATCAGGAAGAACCGGCGTTTACAGGGCAACTTCCACGCACAAATGTATTCAGGGTACCTGAGGGATATTTTGAAAGTCTCGCTTCAGATATTGTTTCCAGTGTTAAACTGGAAAGGGAAGCCGATCCCGTTCTTTCACCTGATTTGAACAGCCTAAAACAACACTCAACCTATCAGGTTCCGGAGCAATATTTTAGTCATTTACCCTCCGTAATACTGAACAGGATCCGTGAAGAAGAAGGCAGGGAATATTTATCTGAACCGCTTTCTTCGGTTAAGAATAAAAATCCTTTTACGATACCAGAGGGCTATTTCGAAAGCCTTTCATTTATTATCAATCAGAAACCCGATATCAGCGGATCTGCAAAAGTTGTACGGATGAGCAGCCACAGATCCATAATCAAATATGCCGTGGCCGCAGTGCTTACCGGCTTATTAGGTCTGGGAATCTTTTCAAGATTCAGTAGCAGTGAATCCGGTAATCAACCAACTACCGTGGTGATGAATGAAAATGTGATGAAAAATGCCGAAAGCATTATTAAGAAAGATAATTTTGATGAGGTGTTAGCTTCATTGAAAGATGAGGAGATCGTAAAATATCTCGAATCAAACGGCGAAAATGTGGAGGTGGCGCTGGTGGCTTCAGTGGCTGAGAATAAAAACCTCCCCGAGCCTATTGATTATATGCTTGATGATCAGACACTGGATCATCTTTTAGATGTGGTTGCAGAAAATAATAACAATACCAATTAGTTTTTTTTCGACATGAAAAAGTTTATAGTAATACTTAGTTTATTTCTCGGGGGGTTTGTTCTTACGGCTAAGGCGCAGGATGATGCGAACGAACGTTCTACAAGACAGCAAAAGATCGAGGCTTTATATATTGCCTTTATGACGAAAGAATTGAACCTGACCGAAACCGAAGCTCAAAAATTCTGGCCTGTGCACAAAGAATATGATAATGAAGTGAAAGGAGTGAATATGGAGATGCCCGAATTACAACGCCAGCAGGCAGTTCTGGACATCAAAAAGAAATACCAGGAGCGGTTTGTCAAGATCCTGGGAAATACCCGAACCGATGACTTCTTCCGAAAAGATATGGAGTTTAGAAAACAGTTGGTGGAGCGGCTAAGAAATATGCGTGAACAACGAAAAGCAAACGGGCAACGACCGCGAGGAAACCAATAAGATTTTGTTAGATCCCCTGAATTTCAGGGGATTTTTGTTAACCGCTCAACAACAAAATCCTGAAAAAATATTACTGGAATATGAAATTATTTAATATAACTTTGGCTCAGGTGTTTTTCATAGGTTAGCAACGGCCAGCTCTTTTTAGGGCAGGCCTCCTTTTTTTTTAGGGAATGGCATGCTTTAATCAAAATGAAAAGCTGGGAAATTTAATATCATGATAGAACATGAAGGTCCAGTGTTCACTGGCTCCTTTCTCCCACCACGCGGACCTTAACTGCATACTTTTTCTTCCATCATAATCATATTTAGCCACAAACCGGTTTTTCATTTGCTGCAATTGCGGAGCTACGTCTCCCCCAAAAAATGCGATCTTATTTTCCTCGATTCTGAATACAACATGCTGAGGACTATGAGCGCCGGTATGTTCAAAATAAATTCCGGGGGCCAGTTCTCCGCTTTCTCCTTCAAACAACCGGAGTTGCGGATGTGGGTGGGCGAATAATGAAAACTGAGAGGGAAAATATGAACTGCTCTTTCCATTCAGCGCCAGTTCGAGCTCGGGTTTATAGATAAAATATCGCGCGCCGGGAAAACTTAATTTTATTTCACCGTGCTCATCGGTGAACTGCAATCCCCCAGCATGATCTTTATGCAAGTGACTCATTAAAACCAGGCTCACATCCTCCGGATCTAAACCGGCACGGCGGATATTGTTATGTATCTGTAGTTCCCTGTTGGATTCTGTAAATCCTAAGCCGGAATCAAAGAGGATCAGTTCTTTTTCAGTTTTTACCAGAAAAGGTTGCACTTCTACCAACAGGCTCCCTGTGGGACGTCGCTGAAGATCATCTGTCTCTTTATTGAAGGGAAGAAATTCTTTGGATCGGTCAACAGTAAAACTTCCTTCACTTAACGGGTATATCTCCATAATTGAAAATCAGCGAAGCACCATTTGCCTGTCGCCATCCAGTTTGATGAAAATAAAAATCAGAATTGTAAATGTAAGCAGTGAGGATCCTCCATAACTCATTAGCGGCAGTGTAATTCCTATCACCGGTGCAAGCCCAATTGTCATACATATATTAACAGCCACATGGAAAAAAATAATTCCCAGCAATGAATATCCATATACCCGCGAAAAAGTACTTCGTTGCCGCTCTGCCACGGTAACTATGCGCAACATCAACCCGAAATATAGGATCATCAATATTACTGATCCCACAAAACCAAAGTTTTCTCCTACAGAGGTAAAAATAAAATCAGTGTGCTGTTCAGGCACAAAATCTCCCTGCGTCTGGGTTCCTTTCAGAAATCCCTTTCCTGTTACACCGCCGGAACCAATGGCTATTTTGGATTGCTTTACGTTATAATTTTCTTCCGCTTTCGGCTTCTTGCCTGCGTCTGATCCGGCACCTTTCAATGTGGCAGTGCTATCGCTTACAAAAGGATTATCCCGACCAACCATGCTGAAGATGCGGTCTGCCTGATATTTTTGAAAAACATGTTGAAACAAAAAAGGAACAACCAGTCCAACAAAAGAAACAGCGAGCAACCAGAGGCCCACAACCAGCATCAAAAGTCCCCGGTTCCTTTTTATTTTTTTCTTGCTAAAGTAGATCACGAGTATGGCAACCAGGCTTAATACGATGATCAGAGACCGGGCCGGGAAGAGAAGTGTTACCACCAGCAGTACAGCCAGTGACGCCCCGGCGATAAGATAACCGGGGGGAAGGCCTTCGCGGTACATAGGAATAAGGAAAGAGAAATAAACAAGCGCCAGACCCGTCTCATTTTGAAAAATAGAAAATACGGCTGGCAGGAAGCAGATCGTCGCCGCGATTAATTGGGCGCGTGGCCGCGAAAAATCGGTGTCGTTCCGTGATAAATATTTTGCAAGGGCCAATGCTGTAAATATCTTCGATAGT